>NZ_JACJFA010000007.1:0-225433 GCF_014164345.1 Pseudoalteromonas sp. SG43-5 | reverse complement strand
GTGTTAAGTCGCTAACATCGCCTACGTTTTGAATGGTGAGTATTGGCGCTTGCGTGTCGATAGTGGTGGTATCACTCACTGTAGTTTCGTTGCCAACACTGTCGCGTACACTTACTTCGATGGTGTTATCACCTTCATTTAAATCTGTTTGTGGAGTTACTTCCCAGTTACCATTTGCATCTACTGTGGTGGTAAGTGTTTGTTCAACCCCGTTATCATCAGTAATAACAACCGTGATGCTGGTACCAACGTCTGCATCACTAGTGCCTGAAATGGTAGGTGTTGAGTCGTTAGTTACAGTATCAAAGTTTACGGTTAAGCTAGGCCCTGATGTATCTATGTTGCCTGTAGCCGTATCTGAAGCACTATTTCCAGCAGCATCAGATACTTCAGCTTCTACAGAATAATCGCCCGAGGCCAACTCTTGAGAAAGTTCAACACTCCAATTACCATCGGCATCTGTTGTTGTGCTTAATGTGCGAACAACCCCTTGAGAATCAGTAACCGTTAAATTTATAACTGTGCCTGCAACTACGTCAGTTGTGTTACCTGAAATAACCGGTGTTGTATCATTACTTGTTTCTAGTTCATTTACTTGTATGGTTGGAGGCGTAATATCAATTACAGCATCAAGCTCTGCATTTGCGCTTCCACCACCTATGTCTGTTACTGTCGCACTAATTAAAATGGTGCCTTCAGCCAAATCGGCTGGCGGAGTAACACTCCAGAGTCCGTTTTCATCAACAACCGTAGTTAAAGTAATTATTCCACCCGCTGAGTCAGTGATCTGAACTTCAACTTGAGAGCCAACTTGTGCATTAAAAGTATCACCATTTATTTGAGGTGTTTGATCGTTAGTTTCGCCAATAACATCAATGGTAATAGTCAATGCGCTTGTATCAATTGTGCCTGAAGCACTTGCTGTGCCTTCATTACCAGCGCTATCACTAATACTTGCATCTACAGAGTAGGTCCCTTCAGCTAAAGCCGCAGGTACTTCTACTGTCCAACTTCCGTCTGCAATTACTTGTGCTGAAATTGTTTGTACTGCACCATTAGCATCGGTCACTGTTAAAGTTATGGTTGAACCAGCAGGCTCCCCGCTAACCGTGCCTGAAATGGTCGGTGTTGTATCACTCGTATCGCCTAGTGCATTAATAGTAACTATTGGCGCTGTGGTATCAACTTCTCCCGTTGTTGTGGCGGTAGTTTCATTACCTGCTGTATCGGTAACCGATACTTCAACAGTAAATTCGCCTTCACTTAATTCATTTGGTACATCAACACTAAAGGTGCCATCGGCTTGTACTTCTGTGGTTATAGTTTGTGGATTACCAGCTTCATCAGTTACGGTAATAGTAACAACTGTGCCTTCTGGCTCACCCGTTGCGGTGCCTGAAATAGTTGGGGTGGTGTCGTTACTATCAGCCAGTGCATCTATCGTGATCACCGGTGCTAAAGTATCAACCTCGCCAGTCGTAGTTGCTGTGGTTTCATTGCCCGCAGTATCTGTAACCGATACCTCAACAGTAAATTCACCTTCACTTAATTCATTTGGTACATCCACACTAAAAGTGCCATCGGCTTGTACTTCAGTGGTGATAGTTTGTGGGTTACCTGCTTCATCAGTTACGGTAATAGTAACAACTGTGCCCTCTGGCTCACCCGTTGCGGCGCCTGAAATGTTTGGGGTGGTGTCGTTAGTATCACCTAATGGGTCAATAATAACTGTTGGCGCGGCAGTATCAACTTCGCCTGTTGTTGTTGCGGTAGTTTCATTACCTGCTGTATCGGTAACCGATACTTCAACAGTAAATTCGCCTTCACTTAATTCGTTCGGTACATCAACACTAAAGGTCCCATCGGCTTGTACTTCTGTGGTGATTATTTGTGGGTTACCTGCTTCATCAGTTACGGTAATAGTAACAACTGTGCCCTCTGGCTCACCCGTTGCGGAGCCTGAAATGGTTGGGGTGGTGTCGTTAGTATCACCTACGGGGTCAATAATAACTGTTGGCGCGGCAGTATCAACTTCGCCTGTTGTTGTTGCGGTAGTTTCATTACCTGCTGTATCGGTAACCGATACTTCAACCGTAAACTCACCCTCACTTAATTCATTTGGTACATCAACACTAAAAGTGCCATCGGCTTGTACTTCAGTGGTGATAGTTTGTGGGTTACCTGCTTCATCAGTTACGGTAATAGTAACAACTGTGCCCTCTGGCTCACCCGTTGCGGTGCCTGAAATGGTTGGGGTGGTGTCGTTAGTATCACCTACTGGGTCAATAATAACTGTTGGCGCGGCAGTATCGACTTCGCCTGTTGTTGTTGCGGTAGTTTCATTACCTGCTGTATCGGTAACCGATACTTCAACAGTAAATTCACCTTCACTTAATTCATTTGGAACATCAACACTAAATGTGCCATCGGCTTGTACTTCTGTGGTTATGCTTTGTGGGTTACCTGCTTCATCCGTAACTATAATAGTAACAACCGTGCCTTCTGGTTCGCCCGTTGCGGTGCCTGAAATAGTTGGTGTTGTATCGTTACTATCCGCCAGTGCATCAATCGTAATATTTGGTGCGGTATTATCAATAGTTCCCTGTGCAGAAGCTTCACTTTGGTTACCTGCTTCATCACTAACGATGGCATTAACACTAAAGTCACCTTCAACTAACTCATTAGTATCGGCTGTCCAGCTACCATCAGCTAGCGTTTGTGTTGTAATTGTTTGTGTATTACCACCAGCATCTGTAACGATTAACGTAACAGTTGTTCCGGCTGGTACATTTTGTACAGAACCTGAAATTGTTGGAGTAGTATCGGCACTATCTGGGATTGTATTAATTGCTATAATTGGAGCTGATAAATCAATTGTTCCACTAACAGTATCGCTTGCTTCATTACCCGCAGCGTCTGTTACTGTTGCTGTAATTGTAAAATCGCCTTCAGCAACAGCTTGAGTTGCACCTACTTGCCAAGTTCCATCTTCTGACACAACCGCCGTCAATGTTTGTGACTCACCATTTGCATCAGTAACTAAAACACTAACAAGGCTACCCGGTGCTACATCACTCGTTGTTCCGCTAAATGTAGGCGTTGTATCGTTTGAATCAGCAAAGTCATTTATTGCAACTAAAGGAGGGGTGGTATCAACTGTGCCTAATTGTGAATCTTGAGCTGCGTTACCCGCATTATCAGATACATTAGCTGTTACTGTAAAATCTCCCTCGCTTAAAGTAGTTGGAATCTCAATACTCCAAGTACCATCCGCACTTATAGTAGTCACTAACTGTTGCTCAGCCCCTAGACTATCGGTAATAATTAAAGTTACTTCACTGCCCGATGCTAATCCTTGGGTAGAGCCTGTAAGAGTAGGTGTTGTATCGTTTGTATCAGCAATATTGTTAATAGTTACACTTGGTGCGGTTAAATCGACCGTACCTGTAACAGTTGCCGTACTGCTATTGCCTGCAGTGTCGCTAACACTCGCTGTTACTGTGAAATCTCCTTCACTGAGATCTGCAATAATATCCGCTGTATATGTACCATCTGTATTTGTAGTTGTTGTAAGTGTTTGTTCATTGCCTTCACTGTCAGTTATTACTAAGGTAACTTCTGTTCCTACTGGTACATCAATTACGTTGCCACTTACTGATGGGGTTACATCATTCGTATCCTCAATAGGATTAATCGTGATTGCAGGATCTGTTAAATCAATTTCTCCAGTTTCGCTTGCAGAAGCTGTATTACCCGCAGCATCAGTTACAGTTGCAACCACACTAAACTGGCCTTCAACTAATTCATTACTTGCCTCAACTGACCAGCTTCCGTCAGCACCAGTAACTACTTGCACGGTTTCTGCTACGCCATCGCTTCCTGTAAATGTAACGGTTACTACCGCACCAGGATCTACGTCTTGGGTAGAGCCGCTAATTGTTGGTGTTGTATCGTTAGTATCAATAATAAAATTAATACTTACAGTTAAATCAACATTACCTACTGCACTTGCTTGCGCTTCATTACCCGAGTCATCTATAACAGCAGCAACTACTGTAAAGTCGCCCTCCGGTAGAGGAGTTGTTACTTGTGCAGTCCACGAACCATCTTCTTGCGTCACTGCAAGTAATGTAAATGTGCTGCCATCGCTTGCCGTAATAGTTAAAGTAATGGTTGTACCTGCAGGCACATTACCGGTGTTACCACTTAAAAATGGAGTGGTATCGTTAGTATTAGCAATTGCATCGATTTGAATTGAAATAGGAGCAAACGTTATTTCGCCGTTTGTTTGCGCAGATGCCTCATTACCCGCAGCATCGGTTACTGACGCAGTTGCGGTAAATTCACCACCTGGCAAGATTTCACTAGCATCAACACTCCATGTGCCATCTTCATTTAATAAAGTAGTTAAAGTTTGTACGTTACCGTTTATATCGGTTACTAATACTGTAATTACAGAGCCCGCTGGAGCGTCTTCTACCCTACCTACAAATGTTGGTGTAGTATCGTTAGTATCAGCAATTGCAGTAACGGTAATATCAGGGTTTGTTAAATCAACAACACCTTGGTTATTTGCTTGGGCTTGATTACCTGCAGCATCACTTACACTTGCATCAACCTCAAACTGCCCTTCAGCCAATGGCGTAGTTACGTCGATAGACCAATCCCCATCAGCGTTAGTTTGGGTTAATAATGTTTGAGTTTGACCATCAAAATCGGTAATAACCACACTAATAATAGAGCCTGCAGGTACATCTTGCGCGTTACCTGTAATCGTTGGCGTGGTGTCTTGAGTGTCGTTAATATTATTAATTTGTACCGAAGGCGCCGTTAAATCAATTACTCCTGAATCACTTGCTAATGCTAAGTTTCCTACACTGTCGCTTACTTGTGCATCAACAGTAAAATCACCTTCAGGTAAAGGAGTCCCTACTTCTACACTCCAGCTTCCATCGGCTTGGGTAACTGCAGTTAATGTTTGTATTTGTCCTGCACTATCTGTAACAGTAATTGTTACTTGAGTGCCCTCTGGAACACCATTTGTTGTTCCAACAAGTGGTGGTGTTGAGTTATTTGTTTCATCAGTTACATTTACGGTGATTACCGGAGCAGTTAAATCTACATTCGCTAAAGCTTGGTCTATAGCTTGATTTCCAGCTGCATCAATCGCAACAGCGCTTACGTTAAACTCCCCTTCAGATAAAGGTGAGGTGGTAGTAATTACCCAATTTCCTTGAGCATCAACCTGAGTAACTATTGTTTGTACCGTACCTGCACTATCCGTTAACGTGACTGATACATTATCCCCAGTATTCAAACCAGATACTGTCCCTGTCACTGTCACTGTTTGCGAAGCAGAATCGGCAACAGGATCAATAGCAATAAGTGGAGGTGTTGTATCAACCTCAATTGAAATAGTGTCGTTTATAGGATTACCAACAGGATCCGTCGCTTCAACAACAACCGTTACAGGGCCATCAGCAATTGGTGTTGGTAGGGTTATTTCAAAGGTACCATCAGGGCCAATTACAACACTAACTACTTGAGAGTTTCCATCAACATCAGTTACCGTTACATTAACCGTTTCGCCGATTAAGTTTTCGCTCGTACCGGTGATTGTAGGTTGTGATGAGTTAGTAATACCTAGCTCATTAAGTGAAATAGATGCAGTAGTTGAATCAGGCACAATACCGTCAGAGGTATCTCTTAAATTAAAAGCTTCAGTAGCGCCTTGCTCAAAAGATGAATCAAAAGTAACACTACTAGGATCAACACTTTCAGAAATTCGGGTTAGCTGTACAAACGAACTGCCTCCATCTGCACCCGCAGCGTTACCCCCACCAGCGGCTGTTGCCTCTAAATTATCTAGAATGTCCCCATCACCTTCTAACGCATCTAAAAAATCTGTTACATCAGAATTAGCCGCTGTTGATGGGTCTTGCTCTGCCCCTAAATCTAAGCTTGCAATTGCTTCATCTAAACTTTCATCAAAAACAGTTGTTTCGCTAGAATCTCTGGCTTCTTTCGCTAATAAGTCTGGTGTTATTTTTACCTTTTGATTTGCGGGTATAGATAAGGTTTCACCTTGCACATCAATTTGTAAAGACGATTTAATAGCAGTAACAACTAAATCACCCACGGTGATAATGTCACCAACATTTAATGCTCTTATTGACCCATCATCCAGCACCACACCTGCCGAACCTTGAATATCAATAACTACCAGTTGATTTGCTTCCATTTTGGTACCCTCAAACTTTTTAAAATAACAATCTAATAAGTTAAAGGTAGGACAAAAAAGCCACATAGATACTGTACTCAAGTACAGGTTTAAAAGAAAAATTCAAAAAATAAAAAATCAACAAGAAAGTGGTAGAAAATTTTTTTTATGCTAACCAAAACGATTACTTGCAAAAATAGTATTCCTTTACTAAATACTTAAGGGAGTATTTACGGTCTTAACAGGATCTAAGAGGAAGAAATGATTACAAAAAACACTTTTAAGAAACATCAAGAGACTATGTTAATCGGACTAACGATTACAGCCGCAACTCTACTAAACTATGTGCATGCAAATGAACAATCAGCAATGCCACTTACCTATGTCTCAAGTAAAGCGATTGAAAACAATCCTGAAGTACAAGAAGCATGGCATGCTTTTAAATCTTCGATTTATGGAGTAGATGCTGCCCGCTCAGGTTATTTACCAAGTGTTGATGTATCAGCAAGCGCGGGCTATGAAAGAAGAAATTACGGTGTTGAAGAAGAATATAACCGTAATACAGCCGAGTTAAGTGTTACTCAAATGCTTTACGACGGTTTTAGGACCTCGAATACGGTTGATCGCTTTAAACGCATTCAACTCATTAGGTACTTTGAGCTTATTTCTCAAACAGAACAAACAGCACTTGAAGCCTCAATAGCCCTGCTCGACGTACAAAAATTCAAAGAGTTAGTACAACTTGCAGAAGCAAATTTACAAGAGCACGAGTCTGTATATCAACAAATAGAACAAAGTGTAGGAGCTGGTGTAGCGCGCGCTGCCGATCTAGAACAAATTAGTGGGCGCTTATCTTTAGCACAATCTAACGTATTAACGGAGTACTCAAATTTACATGATGTAAGCGCTCGCTACTTAAGGGTTGTAGGAGAGCTTCCTATGAACGATATAAAGCAAGCTGACCTTGATGAAAAAAATATACCAATTTCAGTTAATCAAGCGCTAGACGTCGCTTACAAAAATAGCCCTTCATTTTACGCCTCTTTGTATAATATTGAAGCACAAAAAGCGAACGCAAAAGCACAAAAAGCAGCGTTTCATCCTAACGTAGATTTATCTGCCCGCTACGGTAGCCAAGATAGAGATGAACTTGGTCAAAATGAAACCAGAACAGAAGCGCGAGTCGGCATCGATATTAGCTATAATTTATATAATGGTGGTCTTGATAATGCCAATTTAGAACAAGCCTATCAGGATATAAACATTGCAAAATATCAACGCGATCAGTCTTGTATTGATATTCGTCAGAGTCTGCAAATTGCTTATTACAACGTCACTATATTAGAGCAAAAGTTACCGGCGCTTGATCAACACCGCGAATCATCAACTAAAGTTAAAATTGCATATAAGGATCAATTCGATATAGGCCAACGAACTCTACTAGACGTACTTGATGCCGAAAACGAGTCATTTCAATCAACACGTTCATACATAGTGGCGCTTTACGACCGTCAATCAGCTATTTTAACTATGCTAAAAGAAATGGGGAAATTACTGCCAGCACTTAACGTGATGTCAGATAAATACCCTACATTAAAAGAGCTAACTGACGACCCTATTGTTCATAACGCACAAAATATCTGTCCGAGTTACGATGTAGCAACCACTTTTAGCCGCAAGGCATTTCTTCAAAAAAAAGCTAAGCAAGATAATGCATACATGAGTGTAACGGCTATGCCAAGGTACTTAGATATACCGCTGGAAACCGACACGACAGCAAGCAGCTTTACCGATGATGATGGTGACGGCGTACCAAATGAGCAAGACACTTGCCCAAGCACACCTTTGAGTACAAATGTAGATTTATCTGGTTGCACAATTTATAGCGCATCAACCTCGAATATAGAAATTGGTATTCCTTTTTCTGCTGACTCAAGCGATGTAAGGTCTCAATATATTCAAGAAATTAGTCGGCTTGCAGATTTTTTAAAAGAGAACCCAACTAAACAGGTTGAAATACAAGGTCATGCCTCTTTAGATGGAGACCGTAAATATAATCGTAAACTATCAGAAAAACGTGCGTTTGCCGTAGCTGAAATTCTGATTAAGCAATTCGATGTAGAACCTAAACGTGTTAAATCGTTCGGGTATGGCATCGATCAACCACGTGTAAACGAAGTATCAGTAAGAGCAAATGCTGCGAATCGACGTATCGAAGCTGTAATTACTGATACCTAAAGACAATTAACGTTATGTAAATAACCTAAACTCGGCATGAAATATTTAAGTCGAGTTTAGGTTTACTAGTAACAATCCTATGCAGTTCTACATAACATTGGATGGTGTATGGAATTAAACGATGTACTTGATCATGGTGGCATCCTCGTTGACTGCCTAGCAGTTTTATGTCGTCATCATGGTAAAGAGTTTTCAAGAGAAGCACTATTAAATGGACTTCCTCTAACTGATGGAAATCTTACTCCATCAGGTTTTTCGCGCGCAGCAAAGCGCATCGGCTTTAAATCAAAAGTAGTTAATAAGCCATTACAAAAAATTAATACAGCACTGCTACCTGCCATCTTAATTTTAAAAGATAACCAAGCCTGTGTTATTAATTCTATTGATTACGATAAACAGTTGGTGAGTGTAATTTACCCAGAACTTACAGAATCAGTTATCGAACAAAGCATTGATGAGTTAGCTGCTAACAGTGTAGGTTTAGTTATTTATGCTCAACCAGAGTTTGCATTTGATGAGCGAACACCTGTACTTGAAAAACTATCAAAAGACGGATGGTTTTGGGGAGTAATTAAAGAATGCCGCTCACTTTATAAGGACGTAATTATTTCGGCTGTTGCTTTGGGTTTTTTGTCGGTTGCTATGCCTTTATTTGTAATGAACGTATATGACCGCGTAGTGCCCAACCACGCAACAGAAACCTTATGGGTACTTGCCATTGGCATTTTAATAGCACTCACTGCTGACTTTGTTTTGCGTTTAGTAAGAGGCTACTTTGTAGAGCTTGCTGCCAGTAGAATAGATGTCAAAGTATCGGCTGTAATAATGGAGCGGGTATTAGGTATGAAACTAAAAAACCGCCCATCGTCCGCAGGCTCCTTTGCTAGCAACATTCAATCATTTGAAGCTGTACGTAACTTTTTTAGCTCCATAACGCTTGTCGCATTAGTCGACTTACCATTCGTAGTTTTATATTTAATTGTTATCGCCATTATTGGCGTACCCCTAAGTTTACCCATTATAGCGGGCGCACTTATATTATTAGCTTACGCTATAGCCGCACACCGCAAACTTGAGGCTCTTTCAGAACAAACAATGAAAGCAAGCTCAATGCGAAATGCAGTATTAGTCGAAAGCTTAACCAATATTGAAGATGTAAAGAGCTTTCACTCAGAGTGTAAAACACAGTCTGTATGGGAAAAGTCGACCATTTACATTGCACAAGTAAACGCACATAGCCGACTCGTTTCTAGCTCTATATCAAATACAGCATCATGGATACAGCAATGCGTAGGCGTAATAATAATGATAATAGGCGTACACCTCGTTATTGAAGGTGAGCTAACTCAAGGCGGGTTAATTGCAGCCTACCTATTATCGTCTCGTGCTATGGGCCCAATCGGGCAGTCGGCCGCTGTTTTAGCACAATATCATCATGCCGCAATAGCAATGCAATCGCTGAACGAGATTATGGAAAAAGAGGTCGAGCGTCCACCTGGTAAGCATTGGTTAAGCCACCCTATTTTAAAGGGTGATATAGAATTTAAAGATGTATGTTTTAAATACTCTGACGAATCTCATAATGCGCTCAACGGCGTTAGTTTTAAAATTAAAGCCGGTGAAAAAGTCGCCATTTTAGGACGCAATGGCTCAGGTAAAAGTACATTAGAAAAGCTTATTTTAGGACTATACGAACCCTGTTCAGGATCAATTTTGATGGACAATAATGATATACATCAAATTGACCCAGCTGAGCTTCGTCATAATATTGGCTACCTACCACAAACCGTTGCCCTGTTTTATGGAACCTTGAAAGACAACCTCACCATGAGTGCTTGGCATGCCAAAGACGAGCAAATTATTGAAGCCTGTGAGCGAAGCCAATTATTTGATTTAATTAATTCGCACCCAGACGGATTTGATTTACAAGTAGGTGAGCAAGGTCGTCAATTATCAGGTGGCCAGCGCCAAGCTGTAGGTATGGCAAGAGCCATAATTAACGACCCTCCAATACTATTACTAGATGAGCCAACCTCATCGCTAGATCATAATAGTGAAAGTAAAATTATTAATAATTTAAAGGGTTATTCTAAAGGTAAAACCTTAATCGTGGTGACTCACCGCTCATCATTACTTGAGCTTGTTGACCGAATTATAGTTTTAGATAACGGAAAAGTAGTTGCTGATGGACCAAAACAAAAAGTAATTGCAGCGTTAAATAATAAGACAGTGGAGCAAGCCTCATGAGTGACAATAAAAAACCACTTGAACAGCGCTCCTTTGAATCTGTTAGCAGAGCAATAGAAGCAAGAAAACAAGGCAAGCCATCAATATTTAATAAACTATTTAAAGGATGGATTTCTCCGCCTAATAGCCAAGACTGGGTAGTCGATGCGCAGTGGGAAAAAATGCAACAGGAGCCAGCAAGCGCTAGGTTATTGCTCTATTTAATTTGTTTAACGTTTATATGCCTTATTGTGTGGTCTGGTTTTGCTAATTTAGATGAAGTTGCTCGTGGTGAGGGGCGAGTTATTCCCTCCAATAAATTACAACTTATTCAATCTTATGATGGTGGTATGGTCGAAAAAATAAATGTAAAAGAGGGGCAAATAGTAAATGAGGGTGATGTACTCATTAAAATAGACCCTACCCGCTTTATTTCTAGCTTTAGAGAAAACCAATCCAAAGTTGAGTCGTTAAGCGCAAAAGTAGCGAGACTCAGAGCACTCACTCAAAAAAAGGAGCTCGTATTTAGTGAGTCTGTTATTAAAAATGCGCCTAGAGTTGTGCAACATGAACGTTCTCTTTATTTGAGTAACAGCCAAGAATTAGAGCAACAAGTAAGTATTCACAAACGCCAACTAGAGCAGCGACACCAAGATTACATTGAAGCCAAAGCGGCACTTGAGCAGCATACGAGCGCGCTGCGCTTAACAAACAGAGAGCTCTCTGTTACTCGCCCATTGTTACGCACGGGCGCTATCTCAGATATAGATATTATTCGTTTAGAGCGCCAAATAGTTGATCTAAACGGCGAGATAAACAGAACCAAGGCAGTTATAAATAGGAGCCTTTCGGCCATTAACGAAGCTAAAAATAAAGTAACCGAAGTTGAACTCGTTATGATTAACCGTTGGAACAATGAACTATCCGAAGCGCTACTTCGACTAGATTCAATTAAAGAAACTGAATCTGGCTTGGCCGATAAAGTAACACAAACCGAAATACGTTCTCCTGTTAAAGGCACTGTACAGCGATTATTAGTTAATACTGTTGGCGGTATTTTACAGCCCGGTAGCGATGTTATGGAAATTGTCCCGCTTGACGATCAACTTGTAGTAGAGGCAAAAATTCCTCCTAAAGACATTGCATTTTTACGCCCTGGGCAATCTGCGATGATAAAATTTAGTGCCTACGACTTTGCCGTATATGGAGGCCTTGAGGCAGAGGTTTTACATATTAGCGCCGATACCATTACAGATGATCGTGAGAATACCTTTTATTTGGTGCAACTAAAAACCACCAAAAATAACTTTTCAAAAGAGCTGACTATTATTCCAGGTATGACCACTCAAGTGGATATTATTACCGGTAAAAAAACCGTACTTGAGTATCTTTTAAAACCAGTTCTTAGAGCTACATCGCAAGCAATGACAGAGCGTTAAGCATTTAATAAATGGAGAAATAATGCGCCAAAGTATTTTTATTACACAGCCTGAATTTGAATCGAAGCACTGGCGTGCAGCGTTTCCTGGTTGTTTAATATGCACAAAAGAACCAAACAGAGTAACGGCATCAAGTATTATTTGGGTTTTAGCCGGTACACCGAACTGGCTTGAGCTCGTTAAAAAGTATTCGCAACAACGTTTACTCGTTATTGTTATGACCAACGAACTAGAAATAAATCAACTAAGGAGTGCGCTTGAAGCAGGAGCTAAAGGATACGTAGAAGCACTCGCCACTAAAGTAATTATTGAACAAGTACTTGAGACTATTTGTTCTGGCGGAATATGGTTACCAGGACAATTACTATCTAATTTAGTGGGAGCTTTATCAAATACACCGTTTAAATATGCGAGTACATGCGAGCTTGAGTTACTCACAAAACGAGAACGCCAAGTAGTTGATATTGTTGTAACAGGCGCTACTAATAAACAGGCTGCAGAATCTTTAAATATTACAGAGCGTACGATTAAAGAGCATATGGGTTCTATATTTAATAAGCTAAAAGTACGCGACCGCATCCAATTAATGTTAGTTGTAAAAGGGCATTAACCGCACGGTTAATGCCCTTTTACTCTTTAATAACCCCATCAAAGCCTAAGTTAATAAGTGTATCGAGGTCATCTTGACTGGTAACACCTTGTGCGACCACTTTAATACCAATAGAGTGCGCTAACGTACACACCCCTCGCAGGAATGTTTGGTTATCTTGGCTGTAACTAATATTATGCCCATAAACGCTATCAATCTTAATCATTTCAAGCCCAAACTCCTGAATTTTTTCAATTTTAGTAAATTCAGGACCTACACGTTTTAACGCCACCTTAGCGCCCATACACCTTACATCTTCACAAAAGCCTTTAAATATTTTAATTTCGCTGACGGCAATACTTTCTCGTATATCAAAGCAAATTTTAGAGGCTAAATCAGGAAATGCCGATAGATAGGTAAGAATTGAAGCAAGCGCAGCATCATCAAGTAATGTTTGGGCAGATAACTCAACCGAAATCAGCTCACTTGGTGGCTCAATACTATACTGAGCAACCAACGCCTTAATTAATCCCCAATCTAAACGCGCTAATAACTTTAAGCGATTAGCCCATTGGTAATAATAACTTGCCCGATATATTTGCCCGCCAAGCTCTAGGCTCAGTCCTAATTGATTTTGCATCAACTGCCCCGTAAAACTCGTTACTGGGTATGTGTTAATTTCTAGCGCTTTGTTATCTAGAGCTTCTTCTATTGCATTTTGCCAACTCGTTGCATCATCAAATAACTCGCTTTTTTGTTTATTGTCACTTACTTTTGCTTGAACACCTGGTTTATTATCGGCTGATTTTAAAAGTTCATCGGCTCGTTTTAATACATCAAACCGCGTGTCATTCTTTTGTATGTAAGTGCAACTATGCGGTATAGCTAATTCAATATTTTTATACTCTTCAATAAAAGATTCATGGAGCCTAACTACTTTTTTACTCAATACCTCAATATCATCAGTATCACTAAACAGTACAGTAAAGTCATTATGTGATATTCGGGCTATGTAGTTTTCTGAAAAGTGTGCTTCATTTGATTCTAAAAACTCGATTAAAACCTGCGAAAAACGACGTAAGAAATTAACCATTTCTACACGGCTAATTTGTTCGCTCATTTTATCTAGGTTTACAACCCGAAATAAAAACAAGGCGCCATGGGCATGATCTTTCGATTTTTGTAAGTGGGCCTCAAGCGTTGCACCAAAGTATTCTCTATTTGCTAAACCAGTTAGCTCATCATGTTGTGATTTAAATCTAAGCTCTTCTAAACGTTTACTATCTTCTTTAATAATACGACTAAAACGGGTAGATAATTGGTTCATAGATTGCACTAAACGTGCAAACTCAAATGTACGAGGGACGGTGGATTTAATAAAACGTTTTTCACCAAATGCATTAGCCTGATACACAACATCATCTAGCGGTTTTAATATCCTACTTAAAAAGTAAGCACTAACTATACAAGCAAAAAAAGCGACAATTAAAAAACTAAAAAATAGTTTAAGCGCACTTTCCCATAAGGCTTGCTCAGCATATTGACTGTGGCTTTCTATAAACAAAGTTCCAAATTGCTGCCAACCATTATTTACTTGCCCAACCCCTGGTTGAACATTTAACCCATACATTGCCCTAAACCACTGTGGAGCCGTCGCTTTAAGCTCATCGGTAAATGTGCGTTTAACAATCACCTCACCATTAGGGTTTTGTAGCTCTATTCGCTTATAGTGACCGGTATCAAATGTGGCTGAAACTAATAATTCAAGCTCAACGGGGTCTTTGTCTAATTGACTGATCATCAACGCAAGTGAGCTGGCGTTATCTACATTTTTTAAGTACAGCTGGGTCGAAAAATAATTTTTAGCCGAATTAGTACTAATTAAAACACTACTTATAAAACCCACAAAAATAACAATTAATAATGCAATCCATAGCTCTTGCCTGAGTGTTATTTTTCGTTTTTTAAGATACTTAGATAAGGAAAATGATGCCATTACCACATAACTCCTTCTTTGGTTGTCTGCTCCAAAATTTTACGCCAGCGTGAAAGTCTTGCTGTTGGGCTGGCTACACTTTTGGTTGAATTATTAGCCCATAAACCTTGGCTGTTAAAGCTAAAAACAGGGCTTAAATCTACACGTTTTGCAGCAGGTAAAACCTTTGTTATTAAACTGTCTAAAATAAGTGGCTGAGCGTTTGGTGTAGCAAAATAACCTAACACCATATGCGCTTGCGTTTTGTTAGTGCCCGCAATTTTTGCTTTTACATAAATAAGGCGTAACTTGTCGTCGCTCACACCTAACGCTCTTAAGCTGATATATTTTGCTATTGCGTAATCTTCACAATCACCGAGGCCTCTGCCTAATGTTTCTAAAGGGGTTGCCCAATAATCGTTTTGTTTCCATAGCAAAATATCTGTCTGGTAGCGTAAATTACGCGCAAAAAAATCATTAACAATAAGAATTTGTTGTTGCTCTGGCTTGTTTTGAGTTTGCACCAACATGCTTTGCCAGTTGCGTGCAACCGCCGCTCGCGCAGGTCCATATTTTTGACCCATGAGCTCTATAAAGGTATTAAATTGAATAGTTAGTCGGCTTGCAAGCACACCACTGGAGAGTACAAAAAACAGCAATAGGTAGCGCAAATTGGCTTTGCACCATATAAATAATTGAGGATTTAAATGACTTGGCTTAATCGCCATTTACAGAGCCACTGTTAATATAAGTGGCAATAAAATACATCTGTTGAGCACTACGTAATCTGCTTAAAATTAATCCTAACAACAGCATAGCACTCAATATAAGAGGATGAGATATTTTGAATAACTTTTTTAGTAGTACGTTACTTTTTTAACTTCGCGTGGTTTTACTTCACCTATGTATAAATCGTGCACACGCTTCATATTAAGCTCAAGCTCGGTCACGTAAGTATCATCTACTGCGTAAGTTTTAATTATTTGTGCACCTTTAATAAGCCCCTGCACTTTACTTTCTAAGTAATCGTCTTGAGCAATTGAGCCTTCCACCGTTGTTCCTGCGGTAATTTTTTGCCCATAGACTTGCTCAGTAAGCTCGCGGTAAGCTTCAAGCTTAGAAGCCTTAATGGCCATAAGTTGCTTTTGCGACAAGTTAGCACCTTTTTGCAAGCTAATAGGTGCATACCCTATCGCTTTTAAAACGGGGTAATTATTTGGCTCTACATATTTATATTCAACATGCTTATCAAAAACGCTGCTACAACCACCTAAGGTTAAACACCCAAGTGTAATAAGTAATGAAATTGCTCGCATAGCATTTAGCCCTTGTATAGTAATTAGCAGTACATATGCACGTTTAATGCCATTTATAGCATTACTAATAATTACCAAATAACATTGGTACAGTCCTTGCTCAACCTAGTTAATAGCTAACGTTTAATTGGAGTAAAATTATGAAGTCGTTTTTATCATTGGCATTTGCAGGGTTAAGTGCAACGGCATTATTAACGTTCTCCCCTTTTACTAAAGCACAGTGGTATGAATCAACGGGTCACGCGAACGTCCAAAATGGTGATACAAGCGCTGCTAAATCTGCCGCTATAAAAGATGCGATTACACAGGCGTTAGTATTCTCTGGCGCACGGGTTAGCTCTGTGCAAACCTTGGTAGATGGCGTGTTAATGCAAGATCAGCTAAAAATTAGCAGCCACGGCGAAATTCAAAAAATTGAACTGGTCAGCGAAAATAAATACGACAATAAATTTGCCGTTACATTACGGCTCGATATTTTTTCTCAAACAGAGCAATGCCCACAAAATAGTTTTAATAAGTTTGTGGCCGTTACACAAAGCCAACTTGTTCATCGTGAACACGCCAAAATGGGTCAAATATTTGACGTAAGCAAAGCTATTAGCAAAAATATTTTTACTTCCCTGCAAAAATCAAAAATGAGCGCAGTACCTATTGCTTACTATAATAATGCAATAAGCGTTGATAAGTACTTTTCGCAGCAGCACGACTATTCAAATGCCCAATTAGAAGAAATATCTTCGCGCAGTAACGCTCAATATGTTCTGCTTAGCCAAATAACCAGCCTTTCGACTAGCGACAAACTCAATAACGATTATGCATTTTGGCAAGACGAGGCGTATGAGCGCAGTTACAACATTGAATTTGTATTATTCGATGGCACTACCTATGAGCAACTTTGGCAAAATAGTTACCATACTCAAGCAATATGGCCATTTGAAAAAACAACCATAGTTGACGTCAATAGTGATAGGTTTTGGCAATCGCCTTATGGGCAAAGCATAACTGATATCAACCAAGCAGTAAGTTATGACATTCAAGCAGCCATGGCGTGTTTGCCAACTCAAGGCAAAATAATGCACATGGAAAATAGCAAAATCGTTATTAATTTAGGTAAAGCTCATGGTTTGAAAAAAGGCCAGATGCTAAGCATTGCTCACCATAACTATTTAACCGACGCGGCAGGTAATGTTATGCCGCACACCATCACCACGCTTAATAAAATTCGCGTTGAGCAGCTTTATCAGCAAACTGCAGTAGCAGTCAGTATTGACAATAAACCGCTACCTGGCGTGCAAATTAACGATGTAGTAGAAATAATCAGCCAAGATCTTTAATTAACCTTTTTAGTTAATTTAGCTTTTAAATTAGGGTGAGCCGATAACCACTCGCCCAATTGTTCTACACCCGATAAATGCGGATAATGCTTTCTGCATGCAAACACCACATTACGCTGCTGATTAGGGAATATAGGCAAGTAATCAATCCCTACACGGTCGGTACATGCCAGTTTTGGTACAAATGTAATACCGTCATCCATGGCCACCAACGCTAATAATGTTTCTAAACTATTACCTTTATACTGGTTAGATACATCGACTCCCGCAGAAAAACAAAACTTTTGGGCTTGATCTTTAAAGCAATGACCATCACTTAACATTAGTAGGCTGCATCCTTGAAGTTCGCTCAACGCCACTTTTTTATGCTTAGAAAGCGCGTTATCTTGTGATACCGCCACTAAAAAATCTTCTTTGTATAAAGCAACCGTATGGTAATTAATAAGCTCTGGCACATCGGCTAAAATAGCAAAGTCGAGTTCGCCATTATTTAAAGCTTCTAAAATTGTTGCTGTTTGCATCTCAATAAACGAAAACTGACTATCAATAAATGCCGCTTTCATTGATGTTAATAACGCAGGCAACAAGTAAGGCGCAATGGTAGGAATAATACCAATAGTTAATTTACCTTGTAGAGGCTCATTAGAAGTAGCAGCAAGTTCTTTGAGTATTTGCGTTTGTTCTAAAATAATCTCTATTTGCGTCAACAAACGTTCACCTTTTGCTGTTAACGTAACTTGTTTAGTTGAGCGGTCAAATAAAGTAACGCCAAGCTCATGTTCGAGTTTTTTTACTTGGCCACTTAATGTAGGCTGACTTACAAAACATGCATCGGCAGCTTTGCGAAAGTGCTTGTATTGCGCTATTGCTTTTACATATTCAAAATCTTTTAAGTTCATATTCAGCTCTACGTGATAGTTTATAACTATCAGTTTAATACAAACAAACGATTGGAACTATATTTAATTATTCACCATAATGGCTATCAACAAATCAAGAGGAACAAAAACTATGTTAAACAATATCGAAGGTCAAACAGTCCCAAGTGTTACATTTGCAACTCGTCAAAATAACGAATGGAAATCAGTAACAACAGATGAAATTTTTAAAGGTAAAACGGTTGTAGTGTTTTCACTACCTGGTGCATTCACACCAACATGTTCATCAACTCACTTACCACGTTACAACGAATTAGCAGGCGTACTTAAGCAAAACGGCGTTGACGAAATTGTATGTTTATCAGTAAACGATACCTTTGTAATGAACGCATGGGCTGAGCATCAAGAAGCGCAAAACATTACTTTATTACCAGACGGCAACGGCGAATTTACTGACGGCATGGGCATGTTAGTAGACAAAAACGACCTAGGCTTTGGTAAGCGCAGCTGGAGATACTCTATGCTTGTTAAAGATGGCGTGGTTGACAAAATGTTCATCGAACCAGATTTACCAGGTGACCCGTTTGAAGTATCTGACGCAGACACAATGCTTGATTACATCAACCCTAAGCAAGCTAAACCAGAACCTGTAAGCATCTTTACTAAACCTGGCTGTCCTTTTTGTAAAAAAGCAAAAGAGCTTCTTGCAGAAAAAGGCTTCGCATATGAAGAGATTGTTATGGGTGCAGGCGCATCACTAACAAGTCTAAAAGCTGTATCTGGTCGTGACACTGTTCCACAAATATTCATTGGTGGTAAGCACATCGGTGGTTCAGACGACTTAGAAAAATACTTTGCTTAATTAAGTAAAAAATAGCAGGGGCGTACGCGCCCCTCTATATCAATCTCATCGCTTAGATTGAAAATAATAAAGGATACCACTATGAAAGAATTGCAAACCGATGTTGTTGTTATAGGCGCTGGCACTGCTGGTTTAAGTGCTTATCGTAATGCTAAACAGTTCACACAAAATGTATTAATGATCGAATCAGGCCCATACGGCACCACATGTGCACGTGTTGGTTGTATGCCAAGTAAGTTATTGATTGCAGCCGCCGAAGCCGCACACGCAATTGAAATGGCACCTGCATTTGGTGTTCATAGCTCAAAGCCTGTCATTGATGGCAAAGCAGTTATGGCACGCGTTAAAAGTGAACGAGATCGTTTTGCAGGATTCGTAGTAGAAGCCGTAGATGAATTACCAGATGGTGATAAAATTCGTGGTTACGCTAAATTTTTAGACGCAAACCGCGTACAAATAGACGACCATACAATTATTACAGCAAAACGCTTTGTAATTGCCACCGGTTCACGCCCTTCATACCCTGGCGTATTTAATAACTTTGGTGACAAACTTATTATAAACGACGACGTATTTGATTGGGATGACCTACCAGAATCAGTCGCTGTATTTGGCCCTGGTGTAATAGGTCTTGAAATTGGCCAAGCACTTAGCCGACTAGGCGTAAATGTAAAACTATTTGGTGTAGGCGGCGCAATTGGCCCACTTACAGATCCAGTAGTAAAAGACTACGCAAATACTGTTTTTGCTGAAGAATTTTTTGTAGATACCGACTCAAACGTATCTGACATGATGCAAGTTGGCGACAAAGCACAGCTAACTTACACCGACAAACAAGGTGAAAAACACACTGAACAGTTTGACTACGTACTTGCAGCCACAGGCCGAGTACCTAACGTAGATAAACTAGGCCTTGAAAACACCGGCATTAAACTTGATGAACGTGGCGTACCGCACGCAGACACGCACGCAATGCAGTGTGGTGAGTCGAACATATTTATAGCAGGCGATGCAAGTAACATGCTACCACTGCTACACGAAGCATCTGACCAAGGTGCTATTGCAGGTCAAAATGCAGGGCGCTTCCCAGATGTACGTATAGGTCTGCGCAGAGCAAAAATTGCAGCTGTATTTAGCGACCCACAAATAGCCATGGTCGGCGAAAGCTACAAGCAAATTACTGACCGATTAGGCCCATGCGGTTGTTTTGAAGTAGGCGAAGTAAGCTTTGAAAACCAAGGCCGTAGCCGAGTAATGCTTAAAAACAAAGGTCATATGCGTGTATATGCAGAGCAAGGTACAGGCTTATTTTTAGGTGCAGAATTTATTGGCCCACAAGCCGAACACATCGCTCACTTATTAGCTTGGGCTGTACAAAACAAAATGACCGTACCAGAAATGCTTGATATGCCATTTTACCATCCAGTAATTGAAGAAGGGTTACGTACCGCCCTTCGCGACTTAAACGCCAAACTTAAATTTGGCCCAGACATTGTAAATTCATGTATGGAATGTGGCCCAGGCGCATAGCCTATTTACCACACATACAAACTTGCTAAGCAAAAGCCAAAACATCTGTTTTGGCTTTTTTATGTATTTTTTTAAGCTGACCTCTCAAAAAAATTTAGTTGTTACACTTAATTGTTAATCGAATCAAAAAAGATAAAAACATCACCTAGTTCTAGCGCAATTTTCTTAACGTTAGATAGACTCTCTATATAAGCAGATTTGTATTATTTAATAAAGTTATCTCTGAGTAACGACACTACTTCGTTAGTACGACCATTTAGTACTGCTTTAAGGCCAAATAAAGCCGTAGAGGCTACCTGCCCTGCTTCTATTTTAGGCGGCATGACTAACTCCATTCTATTTACTTTTACTTCTAATAAAGCCGGTCCTTTTGCATCTAGCCATGCGCGCATCGTTGAAGGCAGTTCATCAGGGTCTGATACTTGCCAACTGTGCAAGCCAATTTGCTGTGCTAATAGAGCAAAATTAGGGTTCGAGAGACCTGTGTAACTATCAAGTAAGCCTTCTACCCTTTGCTCCATTTCTACAAAGCCGAGTGAGTCATTGTTAAAAATTAAAATTTTAACTGCTATTTTCTCTTGCACTAAGGTAAGTAAATCTCCCAATAACATGGTGATCCCGCCATCGCCACACATTGCTATTACTTGCCTATCAGGATATGCATTTGCAATTCCTAATGCCTGAGGATACGCATTTGCCATAGTACCATGCAATAAACTGGCTAAAAAACGGCGCTCTCCTGTAGCCTTTAAATGCCTTAATAACCAAACCATTGGACTTCCTCCATCGGCGGTAAAAATAGCATTATCAGTGGCCTGTTCACTGAGTAGCTGCGCCAGGTACTGCGGGTGAATAAGGTCAGAGTCGTGTTTTGCCTTTTTATTGTAGCCCTGAGTGTCTTTTTTCCACTGCTCAAGCGATTCATTCAAATGTCTATTATCTGATTTTTGTTCAAGTAGTGGGGTTAACGCAGCTAAAGTATCTTTAACATCGCCCACTAAACCAAGTTCGATAGGCGAACGGCGCCCTAAATGGTTAGCCTCTTTATTGATTTGCACAATACGGGCTTTTTCAGGATAAAATTGGGTATAGGCAAAGTCAGAACCTAAGCAAATTAACAAATCGCAATCGCTCATTGCTTGCACTCCTGCAAGATTTCCTAAAATCCCTGTCATACCAATGTTAAAAGGGTTATTAGGCTCTACAAATTCTTTTGCTCGCGAACTATGAGCTATCGGAGCGTTTAACTTTTTTGCCAAAGTAATAAGTTGATCATGCGCCTTTCGGGCGCCAATACCTGCGTAAATGGTAATGCGCTTTGCATCGAGAATCATACCAGCAAGCTTTTTGAGTTCGTCGTCACTTGGACGAATAACCGGTTGAGGCTGGTGAACCGACCAAGGCAAATCATCATCTATTTTCTCCTTAAATACATCGCCATTAACTACAACCACCGCCACCCCCTTGTGTGCCAATGCCGCTTGAGCTGCCTGGGTTACGATACGCCGAGCTTGATCTGGGTGGCTAATACGCTTACAAAATACAGAGCACTGCTCGTAAATTTTGGTTTGGTCCAACTCTTGTGGAAAATCCATTCCTTCCTCCGCCCTATCAATGTTGGAGGCTATTAAAACAACAGGGGCACCATTACGGTGGCTTTCAAAAATACCATTTACAAAATGTAAGCTGCCAGGTCCACACGTTCCAGCACAAACAGCAAGCTGCTCTGTCATATAAGCTTCTGCACCGGCGGCAAAGCCACCTACTTCTTCATGACGTACATTGACCCACTTTAAATCGGTGTGCCTAATCGCATCAGTAAAATGATTTATTGTGTCGCCAACAATACCATAACAACGTTTTGCTCCCGCTTGTACGAGAGTGTCTGCTATAACGTGTGAAACTGTTGTACTCATTAGTAATGTCCTCTTTTATGTGCTAATAACGTTGTTCCCATTGCATCGGTTAAATTTTTAATTGGCTTAAATGTATCTTTAGAAGCAGCTTCCCACCAATCGCAATACGCTGTATCGCCAGGGGTATCAAGCAAACTGTTAGGAGGTAAAAATGGATGGACTTCCATAATTGACTTAGATTGTGCTGCATCTATGCGCGTTATAATTTGATGGGGATCTAACTCACTAGGATGAACGCCACCGCAGGAGCCCACAATTTCACCTAATGCAGCTAACGTTTTAGAATGAAACAGCGCTGCTCTTTGTGATTGTATTTCTATATCTAACGAGCGTTGGCGCTGTGGATCTTGGGTGGTGATCCCCGTAGGGCACGTCCCTTTGTCACAACGCTTAGCTTGCACACAACCAATGGAAAACATAAACGCACGCGCGGCATTACACCAATCAGCGCCTAAAGCAATATGCTTAGCCATGCCCATACCATTATAAATTTTACCACTGGCACCGAGCTTTATATGCTTCCTTAACCCCGTACCCACTAACATATTTTGCATCATTACTAAACCATCCTCTAAAGGCATACCAACCCAATCCGACAATTCATTAGGTGCAGCGCCCGTACCGCCTTCTGCGCCATCGACCACAATAAAATCAGGGTAAATTTCAGTGCTAAGCATAGCTTTACCCAACGCCATAACCTCGTGGGGCATACCAACGCACAGCTTTAACCCTACTGGCTTACCGCCAGAAAGCTCACGCATATGTTGTGCAAATTCAAGTAATTCAACGGGTGTTGAAAAAGCAGAGTGCCCAGCGGGCGACAAACAATCTTCATGAGCGGGAACTTTACGGGTGCGGGCTATTTCTTCAGTTACCTTAGAGCCTGGTAACAAGCCACCATGGCCTGGTTTAGCACCTTGACTGAGTTTTATTTCAGTCATTTTTACTTGTTCACTTTGTGCAGTATCAGCAAACTGCTTTGGATCAAAATTGCCGTGCTCGTCGCGACAACCAAAGTAGCCAGTGCCTAACTCCCATACAATGTCGCCACCATGCTTTTTATGATACTCACTAAGCCCTCCTTCCCCGGTATCATGATAAAAGTCACCTATTTTAGCGCCTTTATTTAATGCCTCAACTGCTCTACCCGATAATGCGCCGAAGCTCATTGCCGATATATTTAATAAGGATGCTTCATAAGGTTGGCTAGATTGCTCATTACCAATAGTTACCCTTGGCTTAGTATCTGGCTGAGATTTAGGTGCCATAGAGTGGCAAACCCACGTATAACCATCTTCTTTTACGTTGCGTTCTGTACCTAAAGGCCGCGTATCACTTTTACCTTGCGAGCGAGCATAAATAAGATTACGCGCTTCAAAACTGTAAGGTGTACCTTCTAAATCATCCTCCACAATGTATTGGCGTAAAAATGGTCGTAAGTCGTAAAATATGTGCCTTATCCATGCTATTACCGGATAATTTCTAAGCAACGTGCTACTAGTTTGCAACCTGTCTTTAATGCCTAGTGCCACAAAAAAACCAGCAATAATGATGACGAATATTGAGAGGTAATTATAAGGATTTAAAAACAGAACTAGCACTAACACAATCAATGCACTGATCGGTAAAAAAGCGCGCATTAATAAATGAAAAAAAGAAGCCATTTGTTTCATTATCGTATTTCCCTTTCTTTTGAGTGAGCAAAAGCAAGGTGAAAGCATATACTAACCCAAGCTCGAGCAATTAATAATCTACTCTAGGGACACACTATAATAAGCAAACTGAACAAAAACTGATGAAAGAGACTAAAAAAGGAACAAACAAAATGGGCTACGCTCAATCAACTAATAGCAATTGCATTAAATAAGTGATCTATTATAGCGCTAAGAAAATAGCACAATGACAAGGCAAAATTGTGATGTATAAAGTCAAAATTTGATGATCATATACAAAGCTCCTAGAGTTTTTCGATATAGTTGTGTTGACCAAGACATAAACGTTATCAGAGGAGCTTAGTATAAAACTATATGGTGGGGTGGAGTTGACTTGCATTCAAATAATAGTGTAATTCCTATCATTAATGAACAGGGTGAAACACTTAACTGCAATCGTTTAAATAATGACATCTCTGTCATTTTATCTTTTTAGCCCCTTATAAATACAAGCTAGCAGGACTTGTTGTTGAATCAACATTTAATTTGTATTGGTTAGTTGATGCATTAATAGCTGCAAAGTTTAAACTTCACTTAGCGAATCCAGCTGCAACCCAGCAATACTCTGGTTAAAAATATACCAACGAGCATAGTGATGCACGCCGGTTAGCTGAAATGCTAAGTCTAGATATACTCTCTGGAGGCTATATTTATCCCCGAGAACTCAGGGCTGTTCGAGATTTAATGCACAAACAAATGGACATTGTTCAACAGTCCACTAAAAACTTATTATCGGTGTAAAGTTGTTATATGCGTCATCTTGGTTATAAGCTCGGTAGCAACAAAATGACCGTACCAGAAATGCTTGATATGCCATTTTACCACCCAGTAATTGAAGAAGGGTTACGCACCGCTCTTCGCGACTTAAACGCCAAACTTAAATTTGGCCCAGACATTGTAAATTCATGTATGGAATGTGGTCCAGGCGCATAACCTATTTGCCACACATACAAACTTGCTAAGCAAAAGCCAAAACTAACGTTTTGGCTTTTTTTATAATTTTTTTAAGCTAACCTCTCAAAAAAAAATTTAGCTGTTACACTTAATTGATAATTCAATTAAAAAGATGGAATAGCTATGCCCAATAATAAATTTAGACTAGTCACTCGCAGCGATTTTGATGGCTTAGTTTGTGCCGTATTGCTCAAAGACTTAGACCTAATTGACGATATTTTATTTGTTCATCCAAAAGATATGCAAGATGGCAAAATAGACATTACCGAAAACGACATTACGACCAACCTCCCCTACGTTGCAGGCTGTCATATAGCATTCGATCATCACCTTAGCGAAACCGTTCGCAACTCAAGCGACATAAAAAACCATATTATTGACCCAAAAGCCCCATCAGCAGCTCGCGTAGTTTATGACTATTATGGCGGCGCTGAAAAACTTCCAAATATTTCTGTTGAAATGATGGACGCGGTAGACAAAGGCGATGCTGCTCAGTTTTCAAAAGACGAAATATTAAACCCAACCGATTGGGTATTAATGAACTTTATTATGGATGCGCGAACTGGACTTGGCCGTTTTCGCGAGTTTAAAATTTCAAATTACCAATTAATGATGAAACTGATTGATGCGTGTAAAGATCAGAGCATCGAAGAAATCCTACAAATGGAAGACGTTGCCGAACGTGTTGCTTTATATAACGAGCATAACGAAAAAGCCAAAGAGCAAATTTCTCAATGCGCTACCGTTCATAAAAACTTAGTAGTCCTTGATTTAACTCAGGAAGAAACAATTTACGCCACAAACCGATTTGTTATTTATGCCATGTACCCCGACTGCAATATCTCGATTCATAAAATGTGGGGCCTTAAAAAGCAAAATGTAGTGTATGCCATAGGTAAATCAATAACTAACCGCAGTTCAAACACCAATGTTGGCGAACTGTGCCTTAAATACGGCGGCGGCGGCCATTTAAATGCAGGTACTTGCCAAGTAGAAACAAGTAAAGCTGAAGCTGTACTTAGCGAATTGATTGATAAAATTACAAGTGATGGTTAGTTGTAAGCTGTTATCTACCTAGCAGCGAAATATAGTGTATTAGTATTGACTATAGCCTCAGTTGAGTTTGGGTTGAACCAAAGTTAGGATCCTGAATTCATTCCGGGTGTGGGTAAAATTATTGATCATACTTTCAACCATAAGTTGATTTATGTTTTCATGCAGCGCGATAGATTACGTGGCGAAAAGTAGCCTAGCAAAGCACGTTATTATCACCAATAGTGTTAGTATTGAGTGCCGACTAGCCACTGTTAAAAATAATTTTTTAACAGTGGCTAGTATGTGTACCTAGTGTTTGGCGAGCAAGGTAGAAGGGCATAGTTAGTATGATTTAACGTCGAAGAAAAATGTATCCGATACGCAAAGTGACTGCTAAAAGCTCTGCTGGGATAGTTCGGGCGATGATTGCATCTTAAGATACTACCGTCATCATTTCCTCACGATCACAGTAGGTAATACCAGTAAATTCTGTGACCATGGCTGGTAGCAAACAAACTAAAAAACTGCCCCCCCCCTCGCCAAATAAAACCCATATTAAAAACTTAAGGTAAGTAAAAACTTTAACGGATCCCTATCGCAGCAAAGCAAATTGCTGGCGCTCAACGAGACCTTAACTTTCGGCCAAGAAAATGTTTGGGATATAAAAACTCAGCAGTGGTGTTCGATAAATTACCTAGTGCGACTTAATTTACTAAGTGGGGCACTTCGAGTTAATTGGCGTCATGCTGCAGATTAAAACCTTAGCAGGAAAGCTCCTCAAGCCTCGAAGCAACAGTATTTTATGGGTAGGCATCGCTTTTTGACTCATCGAAAAATAACAACACGGGATCCTTTAATCGGTATTCATTCTTCTAATGCATAAGCGTTAGCATAAAAAGTATTATAACTTCCTTCTTAACTACTTAATCGATTAAGTTAAACCTTCATTCAACAGGTGCCGCGTGAGAATTAATACATTATTTTTTTGTTAAGATTTAAATGAATGATGATAACTTTCAAGCATAAAAACTTATTTTTTTAATATTAATATTCACTTTTAAATTCCTACCTCTAAGTTACTTACAAAAAAAGCCAGTAAACACTAACACTATAGAGCCCATATATACTATGCAACCTTAATTCAAGATGAATTAAGGTTGTCATTTGAAAGTTCATATATGCAATAGTATTTTATATTTATATTTTCGATTGTTTTTGATTGTTAAATCGGTGAACCATTACAAAAAAACAAACTTAATCGTTTAAGTTTTTAAAAGAGTGGTATATAGTAAAAAAGCTAACATCATGTAGCGCGGGCATTATTACGCCCGAATTTCCTGGCTAATTCCAGAAGACAACCTTTGTCCGAATCGATTTCGCTATAAAAGTCACATATATTCAAGTGAATACAACTGGTTTTCACTCAAAATAATTGATTTAGACTAGGATAACAGGGGTCTTATTAGGCTGAGGCCATCCTTTTACGGGAAACAATTTTTAATTTAGTGAGAAGATATTGATGAATAGTAAAATAGGTAAATCGACAATCCCAATTCTGTGTTCATTTCTGGGCTTAACAACGGCAGCTGTTGCAGAACCTTATCTACAGCCGGGTCCCGAGCCGACATTTCACACCCAAGAGGCATTTGCACCTGAGAGTAATTTCACTGCGAAGTGGACGCGGGCTGATGCACGCCAAATCAAGCGAATGTCTGATCCGACGGCTGGTTCACGTCAGAATTCGATGCCTGAAGAATACACTATGCCTGACATCCCGCAGAACTTCCCTGACATGTCGAACGAACAGGTCTGGGTATGGGACTCTTGGCCTCTGACTGACGAGGATGCTAATCAGTACAGTGTCAATGGACAGGAAATCATTTTTTCTTTAGTAGCCGACCGTAGCCTTGGCTTTGATGACCGCCACGTTTACGCAAAGATCGGCTACTTCTATCGGCCGGCTGGGATTTCCGCTGACCAACGCCCCGAAAATGGTGGTTGGACCTATGGTGGTCTCGTGTTCGATGAAGGTGTCACCGGTGAAATTTTCGAAGACCAGTCTTACAGCCACCAGACCCAGTGGTCAGGCTCGGCGCGTATTTTTCCGGGTGGCGAAATAAAGTTATTTTTCACAGATGTTGCCTTCTACCGTGATCAAGACGGTGGACCGGACATCAAGCCTTACGACTCTCGGCTCGCGCTAAGCGTAGGCCATGTGCATGCTAATAAACACGGCGTGAGATTCACCGGTTTCAACAAGGTTACGTCGCTACTCGAGGCTGACGGCACTTACTACCAAAATGCTGAGCAAAACCCTTACTATAACTTCCGCGACCCGTTTACTTTCGAAGATCCGGCTCATCCAGGTGAGACCTATATGGTATTTGAGGGCAACTCGGCCATGGACCGGACAACTGCACAGTGTGATGCGGACGACCTTGGCTACCGGGACGGCGACCCTTATGCAGAAACCGTAACCCAAGTGAATGCATCGGGTGCGCCCTTTCAGATCGGTAACGTCGGTCTGGCAAGGGCTACGAACGACGACCTAACCGAGTGGGAATTTCTGCCGCCTATTCTATCTGCAAACTGTGTCACCGATCAGACTGAACGACCGCAGATCTACCAACAAGATGGCAAGTACTACCTTTTCACTATTAGCCACAGCACCACATACGCAACAGGTATTACTGGCCCCGAGGGCGTATATGGTTTCGTAGGCAACGGTATTCGCAGCGATTACCAGCCGATGAACCAGGGATCCGGACTGGTGCTGGGTAACCCAACGAACCTCAACTACTGGCCGGGTAGTCCGTTTGCGCCAGACTATAATCAGCATCCAGGTCAATTCCAGTCGTACTCGCACTACGTGATGCCTGGGGGCTTGATCCAATCGTTCATCGACACGATCGGCACTCAAGAAAATTTTCGTCGCGGTGGGACGCTTGCACCTACAGTCAGGATAGAAATCAACGGCGACTCGTCAGAGGTTGATTATTCCTATAGCGTAAATGGTTATGGGCTAGGTGGTTGGGCCGATATCCCTGCAAACCTTAATGTGAATTCGGGTGGACAGATCAAGCCTCTAAAGAAATAGCTTTAGTAAATTAATCTATACAGCCATTATCGGTGGGAAGAGGAGATGGCGATGTACCGGCGTATCCTCTTCTCCCTTGTTTGTGAATGGCAAATAAAGGTATGCTCGACTTATTCGACAGTCTCTCGAACTGTCGCTCTGTTTTTTTGTTTTACAGCAGTGATTTCTGAAGCACTGCATTTCCTTATTTTACAAGTTTTTCGTACTGCCCAATATCATCTATCATGCTCAATGAGTACCTTTGCGCAATTACATTGCTTTGTAATCGGTGCTCCAATAAGGGGAATTATGAACCACAATCTTATTTTAATATTTGCAAGTCGCTGGTATATGACAATTTGCGTGTTGGTCGTGTTGTTCTGCTCAGGAATGTCGCTGGCCGTCGAATTAGGTTCTGAAGCAGCGTTTAGCTCTTCACCGTTGCCTCTGTTGACAGAAGAATCATCTAAATACAAGCGCCCAGCTAATTGGGCGAGATATCGGCCCGCGGTGCACCTAACTCCCGCCAAACACTGGATGAACGATCCCCAGCGTCCAATTCTGATTGACGGTATCTGGCACTACTATTACCTCTACAATGCCGATTATCCCATAGGAAACGGTACTGAGTGGTACCACGCGACCTCGGTTGATCTTGTGCACTGGCAAGATCACGGTGTGGCAATCGACAAATACAAGAACGGCCTCGGCGACATTGAAACCGGTAGCGCAGTAATTGACATCGATAACACTGCAGGCTTCGGACCTGGCGCTGTAATCGCCATCATGACTCAACAACACGAGGGTGTACAGCGCCAGTCGCTCTTTGTCTCGACTGACGGCGGCTATCGATTTAAGGCGTACCACGACAATCCTGTCATGGACAACCCTGGATCCGAGCATTGGCGTGATCCTAAGATCATCTGGGACGACACGCGCAATGAATGGCTGATGGTGCTGGCTGAGGGTCATAAGATCGGCTTTTACACGTCGCCCGATTTGAAGCATTGGAAGTATCAGTCTGGGTTCGAGCGCGACGACCTTGGGATTCTGGAATGTCCCGACCTATTCCAAATGTCGGTCAACGGTGACAGTGCAACTACACGATGGGTGCTGGCAACTGGCGCGAACGGCTTTAAAAAAGGAATGACCACGGGAACCCTGTACTGGACCGGAGTATGGGACGGAAAAAATTTCACCGTGGATAGCGATGAACCTCAATGGCTAGACTTCGGCGCCGACTTTTATGCCGCAGTGACATGGGAAGACCCTCGCCACAATGACGCCGAACGCCTTGCTTCTCGCTATGCCATTGGTTGGCTCAATAACTGGGCCTACGCCACCAAACTCCCAACCGATGAGTGGCACGGGGGGGCCAACTCGATCGTACGGCGCATCATGCTACGGTCTGTAGACGGTAAGCCGCAGCTTGTCTCGCAGCCCATCAATGCGATCGACAAACTTGAGGGTAATACAGTAGCTCGATCCAATATTCGGGTGACGGAAGCGTCGAAGATGGCACTTCCTCAGCCTCAATCCGATGCCTACCGACTCCGGGTTAAGATTGACGCTGACTCAGATGCTAAAGAGATCCGCTTCCGTCTTAAGGAAGGCAATGGGCACTTTTCTGTCGTTGGATACAACTTTGCGAATGACACTGTTTTTGTCAAACGCGATAAGGATGCTATAGCCAATGCGATGCCCAAAGTTTACCGCGAGGTTCGAAAGTCCCCCGTACAAGCGCGCGATGGCTTTGTCATGCTGGATATCATTGTAGATACAACATCCATTGAGGTCTTTGTAAATAACGGCGAAGTTGTACTTTCAAACCTTGTATTCGGCGCTCCCGGTGCAAATGACCTATCGGTCGAGTCAATTGGAGGAAATACGGAACTGAGTTTATTTGAGCTAACCCCTCTCAAGGTTGCCCCGGTCACTCGCAGTAAAGGTAATGCGGGCTTGGGCCCTACTCCGTGAAATTTAGCCTAGATTGTATTTTAAGATGTTGCTGGTTATTGTGTGATTCATAGGTATCGTTTCAATATACTATCTCTCTATGAACAAAGAAACTCAACAGCTATTAAAGTGGATTGAGCTTTAAGAAAAAACAATGTTGTGGGTCTAGTTTGACGTCGTTGGTATATCTAGACCTACTCTTCAAATTACTACCAGCGATACATAGAAAACAGCATAGACGTACTCACAGACCCCCAAGCACTAATATTTATTATCAAATAGAAAATGGGTGCTAGAAGCTCCAAAATCAGCTTCTACACGAGCATAACTTTCATCCATCACTTGACTCAATTCATAAAGTCCTGACCAAATACGAAGTAAAGCCAATAGTTTTTCAGCAAAAGAAAAATACCTCATTCGATAATAAAGGCCTATTCCTAGTGACTAAATTCAGATGGATACATGTAAAGTCGCGCCTGAATTTATCAGTACACTACCATTGATGATTGCTCTAGATATCGCGTGTTAGACGCCTTTAAACGTAGAACGGCAAACAATACACTTACCTTTGTCGATAAAGTGATAGAAGAAATGCCATTTCCAACACGACGGTACAAACTGATCGCGCAATGGAGTTTTTTGCTGAGAAGGTACTGCTCAAATTGATGGAGCATAACATTAAATTTCGTCCCAACAAACCAGGCTCTCCTCACTTAAATGGTAAAGTTAAGAGGCCACAAAGAATCGACAAAGAAGAGTTTTATTCGACCGTTAATTTGGATTTTGGAGATCTCAAAAGTTAAACTTTACCTGAATGACGGCATTACTACACTACAATCAGCAGCACGCTTACGGCTCATTTAGAGGTAAAACACCACGGGTATTGAATGTGAACGCCTTGAACTACATCACTTTGAAGAACGTTCAAGCTAACTACGAAACGCCTAAAAATAGTTAAGAAATCAATTAAACTATATAATATTAAGCCTGAGAAATTAATGCATCATTAGTTAAGCTGATTTTTAGAAATCTTTATCATTTATATTTTATAAAAAATCAGGAGTGATGTAGCGGTCAATTAATTTCAAATTTGATGAGGTTTCTACTTTCTACTTAACTTTATTGGCTAACTTTAAAAAACTTTTCGGCTTTTTTACACTTTATTCTTAACTGGGCTATTCGTAATAAATCTATGCTAGTTGATATCAGTGAAACAATGGCTAGGTACAATTATAAGAGTTGAGTGTAATCCACTATTTAATAAACTCATCACGCTACATATGTGCTACACAAGCATAACTCATTAATTTAATTGGTAGCCCCTGCAGGAATCGAACCTGCAACTGCCCCTTAGGAGGGGGCCGTTATATCCATTTAACTAAGAGGCCACAAATAAGCTGTGTGCTTAGAGGTCTGAATTATAACGGCATCTGGTTTTTTATATCAAGCGACAACTGAACTTAATTGCTTGATAAGTATATATCTTCTTTATTTAGTACATAAATTGGGATTAGTTTTCGACTACTCGCGACGATTTTTTTTGTATGCGCATTAATTACACGTGTATTAACAACAACAGCATCATGTCGATAAATTAATGTACCCGCTAATACATGGCTCGCCATTTGCTCTTCGCTAAGCTTTTCAATATCACGCGAGAAAGCAAAATCACCACGGCTATTTACATCTATTGTTTGGGTTGTTTTAAAATCAACCACGCCATAACCAAACTTTTGTAACTGATGAATTAACGTCTCAGAAATTTGATTACCCAATTGATTGCTTTTAGTAAGCGATGAATCAAGATCGACCAAGGTAGTAACGGCAATATTAATATTGGTGTCGGTATCACTTTCAAATTCAAGCGTATCAACCAAATCAAGTGCCATTTGCTCTACATAGTTAGCAAGTGTTTTATGGTGCTGAAGTGGTGTAAATTGATTACCGTTAACATCATCTTGAGTTGATTTTTGCTCGGCTATTTTAAGCATGCTTGCTAGGTCATAATTTACTTGTGTGGTTGAAGGCGTATTAATTTCAGCACTTTCACTATTTTGAGTAAAGGCACAACCTGCTAAGTTAGCTAAAGCAAAAAAAACGATAAAGCGGTTAAATAATTTACTATACATAATTATCTCACTTGCTTGCTTGTTTTAACATTATGCCATCAGTGCGATAGCTGCTATTAAGCGCATCAACAACCGACTGTGGAATAAACCCTTGTGCAGAACCTACTACGGCCTTACTTTCTAGCCCAACAATACGTGCATTAACAAGTACACCACCTTGATGGTTTACAAGCGTACCGGCAAGTACATATTTAAAGCTTTGATCTTGATTTAGCTCTAAATAGTCGCGACTAAATACAAAGTCGCCTGTTGAGGTAACACGCATATAATCAGTTGTTTTAAAATCAATAACGGGTACACCAAAGCTGTGTAATTCATGCATGAAGCTTTCTGCAATTTGGTTCCCTAGTAAGCTACCATCGTTGTAGTCTTCATCTAAAAAAACAAAACTCGAAACAGCTAACGGTGTTTGTTCACTTACGTACTGTAAGTTTTCAACCATGTCTTGCATTATGCCGCGCACATAATGGTTAATATTTTTGCGCATTGGCGGTGTTGCTTTTGTGTAGTTATCCTGTGGAGCCATTCCTGACTGAAATAAGTTATCGTCAGAAACAGGCGCTGCAACGTCGCGTTGGTTACTCACCAGTTGATTGCTTTGCTCACTTTGTGGTGTTGCGGTGTCTGTATTCATTGTGCCTAGTATTTGAGAGCAACCAAAGCCCAGTGGTAAGCATAATGTAATTAATAGGTTTTTCATTTTGTGCTCCAAATTAGTATTCGCTTCGGTATAAAAGTCCGTCACGCTGCTGAATTTTCTCATTGCCCCACATTACATTAATTGGGATCTCGGTACTTCCCGCAGAGAGCACCTGTTTATTTTCTATATTCACAAGCCGTGCATTAACTATGTATGCATGCTGCTGGCGAGTCACTGTTCCTGTGATAACTAAGTCAATATTTTGGCGATTACGTAATTTACTTAAATCGCGACTTAAAATACTGTCTGAGTTTTCTGATAAAGAGAGGTTATTCCCAAGTCTGTACTCAACGGTGTGATAACCTAGTTGAGTAAATTGCGTAAGCAGACTTTCTTGGATCTGCTGACTTAAGCCTGAGGCCTGCCCTGTCACTAATTTTGTATCTAGTGCATCTGCATAAAAGAAGCTACTAACGCCAACACGTGCATTAGCATTTAACGCTCCATTTAGGTGGTTAAGTTGCGACGTTAAATTAACTACATAGTCATTAACCGTAAAAGGAGCCATGGCCGCTTTAGGTGCATTTGTAGGCACACTTGGTTCTGGTGGTGGCACCAAGTTACAAGCAGCTAAATTTAAAAATAATACAGGCAGTAAAAGGCGCATAATTGCCATCCTCTTCAAAACATACTGAGGACAAGCAATTTGTATGCCTATATCGTACTTCTGTAAGGTTGTTGAACATAGTAGCTAACAAAACATGTTACTTGTTGCTTTATAAGGGCTAAACAATCACTTTTTGCGTCCGCTGAATTACTATAAGCACCTAACTTCAATCGATAAAAAGTTGTGTTATTAACACTTACGGTTTCTACATTTATCTCAGTGGGTGAGATAATATTTTGTGGTATTTTTTCTTGGAATTCGCTGAGCTTCTTATGCAATGCATTTTTATTTTTAAAAGCGGCAATTTGTAAAGCAAACAATGCCGAGTGGGTTTTTAATATACTTTCGTTATTGACTTCATCATTTACAAGACTATTTAGAGAATCAGAATCATTCAGTTGTTTTAGATTAGTAGCAAGCTGCGTTAATTTATTTTCTAACTTGAGTAGCTCCTCTACTTTTGGTTGAGAGCTTTCCCATTGTGCCGCAGAGATTTTGAGCTGCTCTAAATCAGACTTTTCAATAAGAATCGGTTGCGGGGTTGCTTGAGTCATTTTAACTTGTTGAGATGAGTTACATGCAGATAAAACAAGTACACCCATTAGCATCATGCATTCTAAACTCCATTTTAATAACATTTAACTTCCCTAAAATGACGTTGTTTAGGGGGTTATTTATCCCCTAAACGTATTTAATTATGAAGGGTGTATTTTATGGATAAACAATTTTTAAGCAAGTTTCTTAACTACAGCCTTACTGGCTTATCGGTGTAGTTACTTACTATGCAATCGAGTTTATACAGCTTGAATACGTCACAGTCTGCTTTTGCATTTTTAAAGTTTTGGTAAGAGCCTAGCTTTAGTCTGTAAAACATTTTGTCGTTTATCTTGGCGGTTTCTACGTTAGTCAATATTTTGTCTCTAAACAACGGTGCTGCTTTAGTATTTAGCTCTTGCCATGCTTTAGCCACACCTTGCTCTGAGTCAACCGAAGCTACCTGCAAAGCAAATACATGTTTTGGTTTATTTAATTTTACAGCTTGTTTTTTATTGCTGTAGTTTTGTTTAACTTGTTGGCGTGATTTAACATTACGTGTGTTTCGAGGTGAGCGTACAGACTTGCTGCTATACCCTTGATTAGACTGCGCAATAGCTTTGCTGTTTATAATATCAATATGATTTACGAGGTAAGTTATTTCTTTTTCTAATCTTAAAATTCGCTCTATACCTTCGCGTGCTTGTTGCCACTGCATTGCAGCATCTTTTAGCTGAGCAAGTTCAAGGGCTGTAATTGATACGTAGTCTGGCGAGTTACTTTGAGGTTGTTCGTCAATGGTTTTTATTTCAGGCGTAACGCTGCATGCTGTGCCAAATAAAAGCATTAGCAAGCTAAGTAAAAGCCCAATGTTATTTTTTTTATATATAAACATGTATTTGCTGTCCTGAAAGCAGTGTTTTTCACTACATTTCAGTTAAACATTCTCACAAGAAAGCGTTTAACTTTATTTAAGCTGTAAGCTATAAAACTTAGCTCTTCGCATGCTTGTCAGTGTTTTGTAAAACACAACGTTGCATACTCCCACCCTTCCTTGAGAGCATTATTTAATACAAATTCAATGCCAGTTAACACAAACTTTACAACATAAATAACAATATGTCTGTAATGACCTAAAAATTTTATTTTTAGAGAGGCTCCTTTCCTATTTTATTCTAGGGCCTGTTGACCTTTCAGGATTAAAATTTGTTCAATCTAGGGGCCATTTAATCGCGGCGCGAGGTTTGTAATCTAGTGGGCTCGATAACTGCTCCTGCGTTATTCTACTGACTTACATCCCTGTAAGAATAAGTAAAAACCGAGTAAAGCTTCCGCGTCCTGCTCACGCCCCTTACCTACATCCATGTAGGCAACAAAGAGTAAATTGCCCCGAGGCAGAACCCTTCGGGCAGCGCATGTTTGGCATCTATGCTACGTTATCGCCTATTTATGGGGAATAACCACACTACATCGGCTCTGCCTTGCCTAAATACCAAACAGCCTGCTGCAAATTTAACCTCGAAAGATAAACAGGCCTGATAAAACTCATAAAAAAGGCGCCGATATAGGCGCCTTTCATGATTTACATTAACTGTTAAATCAGTTTTTTAATAAATGACTTTAATTCATCAGCAAATTCATCGCGACGAAGTGCAAATTCAATAGTCGCTTTTAAATAACCAATTTTACTTCCACAATCGTGGCTACGGCCTTTTATAGCGTATGCATCTACTTTTTCGTGTTCCATTAACATCGCAATTGCGTCAGTTAATTGAATTTCATTGCCTGCTCCTTGCGGAGTTTTTGCAAGTAACGGCCATATGTTTTCGCTTAATACGTATCGACCCACTACAGCTAAGTTAGATGGCGCTTCGTCTACTGGCGGTTTTTCTACCATGTTAAAAATTGGCGAGCTTTCACCTTGTTTTAAGTCAACATCGCCTAAATCAACCACACCAAACTTATCTACTTCATCCATTGGTACTGGCTCAACCATTATTTGGCTATGCTTGTTTTGCTCAAAATTAGCGATCATTTCTGCTAAGTTATCTTTTTTAAGATCGCTCTCTACATCATCAATAATTACATCAGGTAGAATAACTACAAACGGTTCGTTACCAATAATAGGCGCAGCACAACTAATAGCATGGCCTAAGCCTTTTGCTTCACCTTGGCGTACGTGAATAATGGTTACGTCTTTAGGGCAGATTGCTTGCACTTCGGCAAGTAGTTGCCGCTTTACACGCTTTTCTAAAGTAGCTTCTAGTTCAAAGCTCGTATCGAAGTGATTTTCGATTGAATTTTTACTTGAGTGAGTTACTAACACTATTTCTTTAATGCCTGCAGCAACGGCTTCGTTTACTACATATTGAATTAAAGGACGGTCTACCACTGGCAGCATTTCTTTAGGAATTGCTTTAGTGGCTGGTAACATACGAGTACCAAGGCCTGCTACTGGGATCACTGCTTTCATTTTATGTTTTCCTTAATCTTTTATTATACTGAAAATGGATATTGAATCGCTTCGTGGCATTGATAGCCTGTTACTTCAAAGTCGTCTCGTGTTACCCACGTTTCTATGTCTTCTAATGATTTAATTTCTGGATTAATTTTTAACTGAGGTGATGCAAATGGCTCACGCGTTAACTGCACATCACGCATCAGCTCAAGTTGGTTTTCGTAAATATGTGCATTAGCAATTTTATGATACGCCTTACCCGCTTTGTGGCCGGTAATCTGAGCCACTAGCGCAAGCAACACAAAACACTGAATTTGATTAAAATTAAGGCCAAGCGGCACATCACAGCTTCGCTGGTATGACGTTAAATATAGCGTATCACCAAGTAAGGAGAAAGTGTGTGTATGCATACACGGGCGCAGGCAACCAAGCTCAAACTCACCTGGGTTATAAAACGTGATTATTTCACCACGGTCATCAATGCCATTTTTTAAGTTATTAATAACTTTGGAAAGCTGATCAAGCGTTGAGCCATCTGGGCGTTGCCAACCACGGCCTTGTACGCCATAAACACGCCCCATGTCATCCTCACCTTTACGGTTAGGGTTATTAAGCCATGCATTGTTATCGTTTGCGTTAGCATCCCATGTTTTACAGCCAATTTCACGAAACTGCTCAGCGCTATCGTACCCGCGTAAATATCCTAGCAATTCAGCAATCGCTGCTTTGTAGTAACTTTTGCGTGTAGTGATCATCGGAAACTGATTATTAGCCACATCGTATTCTAAATCAGCATTGATAACGGTTAAACAACGCGTACCTGTACGTTTATTTTCGACCCACTGCCCTTCGTCAACAATACGCTGACATAATTCTAAATATTGTTTCATGCATTACTTCTTATTATGCTTTAGCTGTGGTTATTTGTTTAGGTTGTTTATATGCCCAAATTAATAAGCCTAAACCACCTACAATCATAGGTAACGAAAGTATTTGTCCCATTGATATAAAGTCGGCAAATAAACCTAATTGTGCATCGGGTTGGCGGAAATATTCAATACAGAATCTAAACACGCCATAACCTAATAAAAATACACCGGCTACGCTGCCTGCTGGACGTGGTTTTTTAATAAACCATTGCAGGATTAAAAACAGCACTAAGCCTTCAAAAAATGCTTCGTATAATTGCGATGGGTGACGCGCAAGCGGACCGCCCGTTGGAAATACCATTGCCCATGGCACGTCGGTAACACGCCCCCATAATTCACCGTTTATAAAGTTACCAATACGTCCAGCTAAAAGCCCTACAGGAACCAGTGGTGCAACAAAGTCGCCCACTTGAAGAAGCGACTTTTTACGCGTCCACGAAAAAATTGCGACGGCAGTTATAACGCCAAGTGTTCCACCATGAAACGACATACCGCCCTGGTCTATTCTAAATAAATACAGTGGGTTTTCTATAAAGTAACTAAACTGGTAAAACAATACGTAGCCAATACGCCCACCTAGTATTACCCCTAACATGCCGTAAAACAGTAAATCGCTTACTTGCTCTTTAGTCCAACCCGAATTTGGCTTTGATGCTTGACGATTTGCAAACCACATCGCAAATGCAAAACCTATTAAATACATCAAGCCATACCAACGTACGCTTAGCGGTCCAACAGAAAAAATAATTGGATCAATTTGAGGAAACTCAAGTGCCATAAAAAATAAACCTTTAGCTAAAAACCATTTTAATTGCGATAACTACAAGCAGCACCGCGAAAACTTTCTTAATTGTATTAACAGGTAAATAGTGAGTTGCTTTGGCGCCGATAGGCGCAACAAACCACGAGGTAATAACAATTCCAAATAATGCAGGTAAATAAACAAACCCAGCAAAACCATGCTCTAAATCGGTAACATGCCAGCCTGCGCTGATGTAACCAACAGAGCCAAATAATGCTATAACAATTCCGCACGCGGCTGCGCAGCCAATTGCTTTTTTTATATCAACCGAAAAATAATTAAGCATAGGTACTATTAAAGCACCACCACCAATACCAATTAAACCTGATAATCCGCCCATTATCGCAGAAAATCCACCTAAAATAGGACCTGCTGGTAACGGTTTATCTGACATCGGTTTATTACGCGCGGATAGCACCATTCTCGCTGCAATAAATACAACACTTATAGCAAACACTGTACGCAATATTTGTTCAGGGATTAAACTTGCTGCAAAGCCACTAATAAGTGCACCTAAAGCCACACCCGACATAACCCATGGGGCAATATCCCAAGGCACGTTATCATTTTTATGATGAGCCAGCGCTGAAGACGTTGAAGTAAATAAAATAGAAGCGAGTGAGGTTGCAATAGCAATTACTAATACATGATCAGCCGACGTTACATTAAATGACAGTAGCAGAGTGCTTAGAACTGGAACGATAATTAAACCGCCACCAATGCCTAGTAACCCAGCTAAAAACCCAACAATACAGCCTAGTAGTGCGCAGCTTGCGACTAACAAACCTAAGTCATACATAGTAATCTCAAATACCCTTTTAAGGTTTATATATTAAAGGATTATAAAACTAATAGCATCTGTGTATTGCAATTAATTAGGCGTATAAGCTTATTTGGGAGTGTAAAACAAATCACCTAATTTATGCTCTAGCATAAAGCTTCGCGTTAAACGTAGTACTTGTTTGGCTGTGGATTGCGCTAAGCATTCACTTAATAGTTGTTCCATGTCACTGACATTTAAACGCCTAAGTACCCATTTAACTTTATTAAGCGATGATAAATTCATACTAAGGCGCCTGTAACCCATGGCAATAAGCAAAATAGCCCCTTCAGGATCGCCGCCTAGTTCACCACACAAACTAAACGGCAGTTCATATTGCTCACATTCACGCGCTACTTTATTTAGTACCCTGAGTACGCCCGGGTGATAAGGGTTAAAAAGTTCGGCAACTCGTGCATTAGCCCTGTCTACTGCTAATAAATACTGTGTTAAATCGTTACTACCTACTGAGCAAAAATCGACTTTTTTCGACCACTCTGGAAGCATAAATACACTTGAAGGTACCTCTAGCATTATCCCTATGTCGGGTCTTTCTATGGTTTGCTCTGGGTATTTTTCACTTAACTCAAAATAAGCCTGTTCAAATAACGCAAGTGACTCATCAACTTCTTCAGTGCCGCTGATCATAGGGAGCATTATTTTTAGATTGCCTAAACCAATATTGGCTTTAAGCATCGCTTTTAGTTGATCTAAAAATAACTCTGGGTGATCAAGGCTAATACGAATGCCACGCCAACCTAAAAATGGGTTTTCTTCGGTAATGTTAAAGTAATCGAGTACCTTATCGCCCCCAATATCCAATGTACGCATAACCACAGGATTAGGATGATAGCTAGTTAGTACTTCTCGGTACCAATTTTCTTGCTCTGATTGCGAAGGAAACTGACCCTTTTGCATAAACCACGCTTCGGTACGGTAAAGCCCCACACCGTCACAAATATGCGCGCTACTTTGCTCGGTATTAAGCTCAAGGCCTGCGTTTAATAATAAGCTAACATGCTCACCGTCAAGCGTAATTGATTCTGAGTCTTGCTCTGCTAAAAAGCGGTTATTAAGTAGGTTATCTTGATGCTGTAACTCTGTGTATTCATCCATCAACATTTGCGAAGGCGATATATATAAACGCCCAGCAAATGCATCTAAAATCATCGGTTTGCCATTAAACTGCAGTAGAGGTAAATCTTCTATACCCCAAATGGCAGGGATCCCCATCGCACGCGTTAATATAGAAGCATGGCTATTTGCAGAGCCATTTACGCTTACAACGCCTGTTAAGTGACCTTTTGGCACCTCAGCTAGCATGGCGGGTGTTAAGGTATTAGCAATTAAGATAGTGTTGGCCGGATAATTTTTAACAGCGTGCTCGGTATTTACAAGATGGTGTAATACGCGAAGACCAATGTCTTTAACGTCAACAGCACGCTCTTTTATATAAGGGTCTTGCATGGCATTAAATTGAGATATTAAACGCTCTATTACAATTTTTAGGGCGCTTTTAGCACACCAGCCTTCTTGTAATTGCATTTCAACATTATGCCCTAAACTTTTAGCGTCAAGCAGTTGTTGATACACATCAAATACCGCAAGAGCTTCGTGCGGAATAGAATCGCTTAGCGTCATAGATAGGGTATTAAATTCTTTGCGCGTTGCAGCTACAGCTTGTGTAAACAAACGGCGCTGCTCAGTAACGTCACTGTCTTTTAAAAGCTCAATAGATTTAAAATCGAGTTTTGGTAATACAACAAATGCTTGCCCTATACCTATTCCAGGCGCGCTCGATACGCCTTTTAAAACAGACGTTTGATGAGATGACTCATCTTGGCGGAGTATTTCTTTAATTTCAGCATGCGCTAACTGTGAAGCAAGCTGGGCAGAAAGCGTTATTAAAAACGACTCTTCGTCTTGGCTAAATACACGTGCCATTTTTTGTTGAACAACAATAACACCCAGTACTTTTTTTTGATGAACAACGGGTACAGATAAAAAAGCGTTGTAGCCTTCTTCGTTTACTTCGGGGGAGAGCTTAAAACGAGGATGCGATTTAGCAAATGCAATATTAATAGGTTCTTCGCGTTGCGCTACTAGGCCAACTAAACCTTCGGTAAAACCAATTCTAAACTTACCTACCGCATCGGGGTTTAGCCCTTCGGTTGCCATAAGTACAAAATTGTCCTGGCTGTAATCTGCAAAATAAATGGAGCAGCACTGGGTTTTCATGGCATCTTTAACCATTTGCACAAAGCACACTAATGCGCTGTCTAAATTCGCTTGTCGCGATACAGACTCCGCAATAGATCTCAGTGTAGCCAGCATGTCCTGCTCCTTTATTTTATTCTGAATTAACTACCTTTTACTTCGCCAATGATCTTTATGTTGTTCTCTCTTATTAAAAGGCATGGCGAAAGGAGCAAACTCTTTCATTACACGTCGATAAACATCCCGTTTAAACGATACAACCTGTCTTACAGGATACCAATAACTTACCCAGCGCCAATCATCAAATTCAGGATGATGGGTTTTAAGTAAATTTACATCTTCGTCTTTACAGCGTAATTTTAGTAAAAACCATTTTTGTTTTTGCCCAATACACACCGGACTAGAGTCTCGGCGGATTAATCGTTTGGGTAATTTATAGCGTAACCAATGTTTTGAGCTTGCGACTATTTCTACATCTTCTGGTCGCAACCCTACTTCTTCGTGTAATTCACGGTACATGGTTTGTTCTGCAGTTTCGCCATCATCAACACCACCTTGGGGAAATTGCCAAGAGTGTTGACCATAACGTCTGGCCCAAAAAACCTGTCCCTGATTATTGCAAATCACAATTCCGACATTGGCACGAAAACCTTCGGCATCAATCACCTTAGTGCCTCATTTGTAAGTCGATTTTTAATGATTGTTCCACATTAGCCGCAATACGGCAAATACTATTATACCCAAGCCAATTAGTGAGCTAAGTTTGAGCTTTTAGTATGTTGATAAATTAATAGAGAATAGGTAAATATTTAGAAAATAACTCAACAAAGCTATTGCGGTTCTTGTTTTCCTCTAGTTACTCACAGTTTGTGCATAACTTTTGTAAAACACGCTCATTTTGCAAACAAATCCACAATATTAGATCTTAAAACTTAGCTTCTCCACAGATTCTGTGGATAAACATGTTCATATAGTTGTATTTATCCTTACAACTTTTAAATGGCTTAATCAAAACTGAACGTGCACATTTAAAAAAACCTGCAGAGTCAGTAACTTAAAGTAAAGTAGCTTAATTTCAATATGTGCAAAATTAACACAAACAACAAGCGAGCAAAAAACGTACAACCCTAAAGATATCCACGGCTTAGCCTATTTGCTATCATGGCTATGGTATTTATACAACCGAAATTAAGAATATGCGACCTACAAAACCACACTCAATAAACGACTTAATGCAACGCGTTAACAGTATTGCCGGATTAACGCTAGGACAACTTGCTAACAAGTATAATTTTAAAACGCCAGATGATTTACTACGTGAAAAAGGCTGGACTGGGCAACTCATTGAATACGTACTAGGCGCTACTGCAGGCTCAAAACCCCTCCCCGATTTTGAAGATTTAGGAATTGAGCTAAAAACACTGCCTATTTCTTATAAAGGTAGGCCACTGGAAACTACGTTTGTATCGGTTACACCTTTAATGAACGTAACGGGAATGACGTGGCATACCAGCTCTGTGCGTAAAAAACTAAATCATGTTTTATGGCTGCCAATTTTAAGCGAACGTGATATTGCGCCGTTTGACAGAACTATCGGCAGCGGCTTTTTGTGGCAGCCTTCACCTGAACAAGACGCTTTGTTACAACGCGACTGGGAAGAGCAAATGGAGCTAATTGCGCTAGGTAGAGTCGACGAAATATCAGGCCATTTAGGCGATGCTATGCAAATACGCCCCAAAGCTGCTCATAGTAAAATAGTCACTGATGCTATTGGCCCAAATGGGCAAATAATTAAAACCCTACCCCGTGGTTTTTATTTAAAAACCAGTTTTACAGGTGATATTTTAAAGCAGCAGTTTCAGCTATGAGTGCGTAAGAAGTTAAAGCATGAGTAAAGCGTTATACTTTTGTGCTCCACTCTTTAGTGCTGCGTACATCAACAAGCTTAAAGCATACAATTTATTTTCATCTCTTTGGAAAAAGTATCAGGCATAAAAAATCCCCGCATAGGCGAGGATTTTATCATCTAAAATTAAAAGTTACATTCTATGTAAAATAGAATTACTGACCTTTAACTTCTTTAAGACCGTTGTACGGTGCTTTATCACCTAATTGCTCTTCAATACGTAGCAATTGGTTGTACTTTGCAACACGGTCAGAACGGCTCAGTGAACCTGTTTTGATTTGACCTGCCGCAGTACCCACTGCTAAATCAGCAATTGTTGAATCTTCAGTTTCACCAGAACGGTGAGAAATAACAACAGTAAAACCAGCATCTTTAGCCATTTTGATTGCAGCTAAAGTTTCAGTTAAAGAACCGATTTGGTTAAACTTAATTAAGATTGAGTTAGCAATACCGTTGTCGATACCACGTTTTAAAATCTTCGTGTTAGTTACAAATAAATCATCACCTACTAATTGGATTTTATCACCCATTAGTTTAGTTTGGTGTGCAAAGCCATCCCAATCAGACTCATCAAGACCATCTTCAATAGAAACGATTGGGTACTGATTAGTAAGATCTTGTAAGAAGAAGTTAAATTCTTCAGAAGTGAATTTTTTACCTTCACCTTTAAGATCGTAGATGTTTGCTTCTTTGTCGTAAAACTCAGATGCAGCACAATCCATCGCTAAAGTAATATCTTTACCTAGCTCGTAACCTGCGTTTGCAACAGCTACTTTGATTGCAGCAAGAGCCGCTTCGTTAGATGCAAGGTTAGGTGCAAAACCACCTTCATCGCCAACCGCTGTTGAATGACCATCAGCTTTAAGCACTTTAGCAAGGCTGTGGAATACTTCAGCGCCCATACGTAGGCCTTCGCGGAAGTTTTTAGCGCCAACAGGTTGGATCATGAATTCTTGAATATCTACAGAGTTATCTGCGTGCTCACCACCATTGATGATGTTCATCATTGGAAGTGGCATAGAGTAAACACCTGGTGTGCCATTTAAGTCAGCAATATGTTCATAAAGCTCAACTTTTTTAGACTGTGCAGCTGCTTTCGCAGTTGCTAGTGATACAGCTAAGATTGCGTTTGCACCTAATTTTTCTTTATTTTCAGTACCATCTAAATCTAGCATCACTTTATCAACAGCGTTTTGATCTAATGCATTTTGACCAGCTAAAGCATCAGCAATTTCTTTATTAATATAACCAACTGCTTTTAATACGCCTTTACCTAAGTAACGTGATTTATCACCGTCGCGTAACTCTAATGCTTCACGAGTACCAGTAGAAGCGCCTGAAGGTGCTGCTGCACGACCCCAAGAACCATCTGCTAAATGTACGTCTGCTTCAACAGTTGGGTTACCACGCGAGTCCATAATTTCGCGACCGATTACTTTTACGATTTCTGACATCTTGATTCCTCTATATTCCCAAAATGGTGAGTTCAGCTAACTTTACTACGTTTTATATAGCTTAGTCAGCCCTTAAAACAAAAAAGCCGTGCAATATGCACGGCTTTTAAAATTACGAATTCGCTTTTTGGTGGATGTGTGCAGCTGCTACAAACCCTTCAAATAACGGATGACCATCACGTGGCGTTGACGTGAATTCCGGATGGAACTGCGCGGCAATAAACCATGGGTGATCTTTATTTTCGATAATTTCTACCAGTTTTTTATCTTCTGATAAACCAGTAAAGCTTAAGCCTGCTTTTTCAAGTATTTCTACGAAGTTATTATTTACTTCGTAGCGATGACGATGACGTTCAACAATTTCGTCGCTGCCATATACTCCATGTACTTTAGAACCAGGCGTTAAATGACATTTTTGTGCGCCTAAACGCATAGTGCCACCTAAATCAGATTTTTCGCTACGTGTTTCAACATTACCTTCAGCATCTAGCCATTCAGTAATTAAGCCAACTACAGGCGCTTCTGAATTTGCATTAAATTCTGTAGAGTTTGCATCCGTTAAACCTGCAACATTACGTGCATATTCAATTAATGCTACTTGCATTCCTAAACAAATACCTAAGTATGGTACTTTATTTTCACGTGCATATTTAGCTGCTAAAATTTTACCTTCAACACCACGTCCGCCAAATCCACCCGGTACTAAAATAGCATCTAAGTGTGAAAGTAATTCAACACCTTTGCTTTCTAAGTCTTGTGAATCTACGTATTCAATGTTGATTGTTAGGCGATTTTTAAGACCCGCATGCTTTAATGCTTCGTTAACCGATTTGTACGCATCTGGTAATTCAATATATTTACCAACCATACCAATGGTCACTTCACCCGTTGGGTTAGACTCTTGATAAAGTACTTGTTCCCACTCAGCTAAATCAGCTTCTGGTGGATCTAAGTGAAAACGACGACATACAAAGTTATCTAATTCTTGTGTTTTTAATAACGCAGGAATTTTATAAATGCTGTCTACATCTGGTAGTGAAATAACCGCTTTTTCTTCTACGTTTGTGAATAATGAGATTTTTGCACGCTCATTATTAGGTAGTTTACGGTCTGAACGACAAATAAGAATATCTGGCTGAATACCTACTGAGCGTAACTCTTTAACAGAGTGCTGAGTTGGTTTTGTTTTAACTTCACCGGCAGGGCCTAAAAATGGCACTAGCGTTAAGTGAATAAATAGCGCGCGTTCGCGGCCAATTTCAGTTCCCATCTGACGAATTGCTTCAATAAACGGTTGTGATTCAATATCACCTACAGTGCCGCCAATTTCTACAATAGCAATATCATAACCTTCAGCACCGTCGTATACACGTTGCTTAATATCGTTAGTGATATGTGGAATAACCTGAATAGTAGCACCTAGGTATTCACCACGGCGCTCACGACGTAATACGTCTTCATATACACGGCCTTGTGTGAAGTTATTACGACTAGTCATTTTGGTACGGATAAAACGCTCGTAGTGACCTAAATCAAGGTCAGTTTCTGCGCCGTCTTCTGTAACGTAAACTTCACCGTGTTGAATTGGGCTCATTGTGCCTGGGTCAACGTTGATGTAAGGATCCAGCTTTAAAATGGTAACATTTAAACCACGGGCTTCTAAAATAGCGGCCAGTGAAGCTGCGGCAATACCTTTACCCAACGAAGAAACAACTCCGCCAGTAACGAAGATAAATTTTGTACTCATGCGAACCCTAGAATATCAGGAATTAAAAGGAATATAACACCCAAAGAAGAGCCTAAGGGTATATCATCAAGACGGGGCGAAATTGTACCAAAACACTGCTTATCAATCCAGCTAAAATTAGCTAATACGCGCACAAAAAATGTGCACTATTTAACATTAAGCCTATTTTACTTTTTTAATCGCATCCCACGCACTATCCATCTCTTCAAAGGTTGCTGTATCTAAGCTTTTACCTTGCGCATGCAAATAAGCGTTTACCTTTTCAAAACGCGCTGAAAACTTATCATTAGCGCTACGAAGCAGTTGTTCGGGATCTCGTTTAACATGGCGTACAACATTAACAGTGGCAAAAAGTAAGTCGCCGAGCTCTTCCGCTGTATGATCAGATAGCGGGTCTTGCTCAATCGCTTCTTTTACTTCAAGCACTTCTTCACTCACTTTATCTAGTGCACCATGATACGTTGGCCAATCAAAGCCAAGGGAAGCCACGCGTTGTTGAATTTTTTTGGCTTTACTTAAGCTTGGCATATTGCCAGGGATATCTTGCCAAAAAGAAGGGGATTCGGTTTGCGCTCTAGCACTTCGCTCCTGTGCTTTGATTGCTTGCCACTGCTGCGATAATTGATCGTCTGTTAGCTCTTTTTTTCCACCAAACACATGCGGGTGACGACGGGTAAGCTTATCGTTTAATTGCTCTACTAGATCATTAAAATCAAATAGATTTTGCTCTTGTGCAAGTTGCGCATAAAAAACTATTTGAAATAGCAAATCACCCAATTCACCTTTAAGCTCATCTAAGTTGCCTGATTCAATACAGTCGGCAACTTCGTACGCTTCTTCTAGCGTATGCGGCACAATAGATTTAAAATCTTGCTTGAGATCCCACGGACAACCGCCCTTGGGATCTCGCAGTGTTTTCATTATGCTAAGAAGTTGTGTAAGCGCTGTATTATCATTCATGATTAATGACCACGCTTGGCATCATGTACACCTTCAATTTGGTGTAATTTAGAAAGAACACGGTTAGTACCCGATAAGTCATGTACTTCTATTTGCATTGTAAATATAGCTAACTGATTATCTTCAACCGTATTTACGTTCATGTTTAAAACATTTACTTTTTCGTTAGCAAGTACTGAGCTTATATCGCGTATCAACCCTGAACGATCGGTGGCTTCTATTTTAATACTTAGTGCGTACGAGCCGTTAATATCATCTGACCAACTTACCGAAATAACACGCTCAGGATGCTGGTTTTTTAAGTTATTAAACGAATCACAGTCTTCCTTATGAACACCTATTCCTCGACCTTGGGTTATATAACCTATTATTTCATCGCCAGGTACTGGGCGACAGCACTTGGCTACATGGCTCATTAGGCTGCCAACACCATCAACCACAATGCCGTTTTTATCACCAGTTACTTTACTTGGTGCTTTAATGCGAATAACCGGCTCATCTTCTGTCCGATCACTTACAAAGTTAAGCATTTGATTGAGGCGAACATCGCCCGCACCAATCGCAACCATTAAGTCATCCAGCTCTTTAAAGTTAAAACGCTTAATGGCTGGCTCTAAATCTTTATATGTTAAATTGAGCTTTTGTAATTCACTGTCGAGAATTTCTTTCCCCGCACTTAAGTTTTTGTCGCGGTCGAGCTGTTTAAACCAGTGGTGGATTTTAGCTCTAGCACGGGATGATTTAATGTATCCTAATGACGGGTTTAACCAATCACGACTTGGATTTGGTTGTTTTTGGGTCAGTATTTCTACCTGATCTCCTGTTGTAAGTTGATGCGTAAACGGCACTATTTTGCCGAATATTTTTGCACCAATACAACGATGCCCCACATTTGAGTGGATGTAGTAAGCAAAATCAAGCGGTGTAGCACCAAGTGGTAAATCGATAATATCGCCGCTTGGGGTAAATATGTATACGCGATCTTCTACTACTTGGTTTTTAAGCTCTTCTGCTAAATCGCCACCATCAACCACTTCTTCTTGCCATTGGAGTAGCTTACGCAACCAGCTGATTTTTTGCTCATAACCCGAGCCGCGCCCTGGTAATGCACCTTCTTTGTACATCCAGTGTGCAGCCACTCCTAACTCAGCATCTTGATGCATGTCGCTGGTACGAATTTGTATCTCTACCGTTTTACCTTCAGGTCCAAATACCACGGTATGAATTGACTGATAGCCGTTTTGCTTTGGGGTTGCTACATAGTCGTCAAACTCTTTATTAAGATGACGCCAATTGGTGTGCACAATGCCCAGCGCACCGTAGCAGTCTTGCAGGCGTTCAACGACGATACGCATTGCCCGAATATCAAAAAGCTGATCAAACTCGTAGTTTTTTTGCTGCATTTTTTTATAAATGCTGTAAATGTGCTTAGGACGACCATAAACTTGGGCTTCTATGCCCGCTTCACTTAAACGGGTTTTTACTTGCTCAACCATATCTTCCATGTAGGCTTCGCGTGTAAGGCGTTTGTCGTCAAGTTGTTTGGCTATGCTTTTATAGGTGCCTGGGTGCAAATATCTAAACGATAAATCTTCCAGTTCCCATTTTAATTGCCCTATTCCTAATCTGTTTGCCAATGGTGCAAAAATATCAGCCGTTTCTTTAGCGGCAATGACGCGGTCTTCTTCATCCGCATTTTTTACATTGCGTAAATGACATACCTGCTCGGCAAGCTTAATGACCACGGCGCGCACATCTTCAACCATGGTTAATAACATTTTTCGAATATTATCAACTTGCATAGTGCCTTTACCTTGATGCGATAAAGTACTAATAGTGGCCATTTGTGCAACCCCAGTTAGCAGCATGGCAATGTTATTCCCAAGCTGCTCTTCGATGGTTTCAAGCGATATTAAGTCGTTTAAAAAATACGGGGTTAAATACGCAGTAGCTAACGATTCGGGGTCGAGATTTAGCTCAGCTAAAATTTCAACCATTTCGATTGCAGTAGTTTGCCTGCTTTCACTATCACATTTTACGCAGAGCGCTTGGGCTTTAGTAAGTAGCTCTGTTTTTTCTTCAGACAAGGCAAGAAATGAAAGCCGAGTGCTAAAATCTGTTGTCTCATCTTGTTGATGTGATTGTCGTGTAGCTACCATAATGCGTTCTACCTCCGTTGAAATAACGCCATAGTTTCAATATGCCCTGTATGAGGAAACATATTCATTAGCCCAATTTTATTAAGATCAAAGCCAGCTTGTGAAATAATTGCGCTGTCACGGGCTAAAGTAACAGGGTCACAAGAGACATATAAAATAGTTTTAAACTGCTTTAAAGGTAATTCCTCTAATACAGCCATAGCACCAGTCCTCGAAGGATCGAGTACAAGCACATCTAAGTTTTTGCTAAACCATGGGGCGCTCTGTATGCTTTGGGTTAAATCAAAGCAATGAAACTGCGCATTGGTAATAGAGTTAGTTTGCGCATTTTGAGCAGCCATTGCAACCGCTGAAGTCACACCTTCTACACCAATTACAGATTTTGCTTGTTTTGCTAACACTAATGAGAAATTACCAATCCCACAAAATAAATCCAATAAATTTTCATCACCTTTTAAATCAAGCCAATTTGCAGCTTGCTTTAACATAGCTTCGTTAACTTGCGCATTTACCTGAATAAAATTACCTAAACCAAATTCAAATTTTAGATCAAATTCTTTAAGATAATAAAATGGCATGGCTAAGTGTGAATGTTCTATTGCATCGCTCTCGCTTTGCCATACAATTTTAAACTGCTGGCTTTTTGTTATGTGCTCAACCAAAGCCTTTGTATCATCATTAATTGCTTTAGTGTGACGAATAACAACAAAGTTTTGTTTATCACTTTGGCATAACTGTAAATGGCTTATACTGTGCAGTGCTTTGTGTTGATTAATTAAATCATCAAAAAGTGTAAAAACATCTGTAAATACTTCATCAAGTACTGCACATTTATTAATACTCACAATATTTTTTGAGCCACTTGCTCTGTAACCCACGCGCATTTTTTTAGCTGCTTTATCAAACATAACAGCTATACGAGCGCTGCGTCTGTAATGCACAGGTTTACTTAATAATGGGGCTTGCCAGTTTAAGCTGTTTAATTTAGCAAACTTACTAAATAACTGAGTAACTGCAGTTTGTTTTTCTACAACTTGTTGGCTTACTTCTAAATGCTGTAATTGGCAACCACCACACTGATTATAGTGCTCACAAAAAGCATCTACTCTTGATTCACTCGCTTGAATAACTTTAGTTACTTTTGCACTACTGTATTTAGCTTTATCTTCGACGAGTGTTGCTTTGACTGTTTCGTTTGGTAATGCACCGCTTACAAAACATACTTTATTGTTATGTTTAGCAATGCCACGCCCTTGATGATCCATTCCCGTTATAGTCAATTCTAGTGTTTGTTGCTTTAACGGTTTTTTTTTCGCTTTAAAAATTTGCGCCATTAGGCATTACCTTAACTTTATTTATGAAGCACCTATATTTAGATGCTTTAGAATGCGTGTTGAACCGTATATACTCAAGTCATACTAATAACGATAAAACGCTCTCATTATGACCAAATTAGGCTTACGCGATTCTGTTTTAACACTGACCCTGATCCCAACGGTGATCATAGGATTACTACTTGGTGGCTATTTTACAATAAATCGTTACATTGAGCTTGATGAAATTTTATATCAGCAAGGCACTACTATTTCTGAGCCCCTTGCTATTGCGCTTGAGCAACCCATGCTCGAAAAAAACAAACAGCTATTGAATCGCCTTATAAGCTACACACATAACAAGCACTCCCCTACAATTAAGTCGATTGCAATTTTTGATAAAAATAATGCGCTATTAATGACCAGTAATTATCACCGCTCATTTGAAAAGTTAATTAGTCAAAAAACGCTCATAAATTTAAAAACCACCCATGTGCAAAAGTCAGATGAGCTTGTTACATTTTTCACACCCATTATTAACCATACAAGTCACGATTCTAAATGGGACCCGTCGGCTTTTCAGTCATCTCTGGGCACCGTTATTATACAGCTAAATAAAGACCAAGCTGTTATAGGGCAACAACGAGCTTTATTAATTAGCGGTATTGTAATTATTTTATCATTGGTGTTTGCAGCTATTTTAGCTTTAAAGTTAAGCCGCATGTTTATGACGCCGCTTAATAAGTTAGTACTTGCAACCGACAAGTTAGTTGAAGGTAAAAGAAGTACTGGCCTTAACGACAACATGATTGGTGAGTTTGAGTTACTTCGAGAAGGCTTAAACACCATTGCTCACACTATGGTGATGCAAAAAGATGAAATGCAAAAAAATATTGATCAAGCAACAAGCGACTACCGCGAAACACTAGAGCAATACGAAACGTCAAATATAGAGCTCTCGTTTGCAAAAAAAGAAGCGCAAGATGCTAACCGTGTAAAATCAGACTTTTTAGCTAAAATGAGTCACGAGCTTCGTACTCCGTTAAACGGTGTTATTGGATTTACACGCCAGCTTTATAAAACACCGCTGAATAAACATCAAAAAGATTACCTCGACACTATTATGCTCTCAGCAAATAGTTTAATGACTATTATTAGCGACATTTTAGACTTCTCCAAACTAGAAGCGGGGGCAATGGAGCTTGAGTCGATTCAGTTTCAACTTCGTGATGCTGTAAATGAAGTAATGACACTACTCGCTCCTAGCGCACACGATAAGCAATTAGAGCTATCCATTTACATTAACCAACAAGTACCGGATGACTTAACAGGCGATCCCACTCGCTTTAAACAAGTCTTAATAAACCTGTTAAGTAATGCGATTAAATTTACCGAAAAAGGCTCTATTAAGGTCGACATAAGCCATCGGTTACTCGACGACGAACGCACTTCTTTACTTGTGTCAGTAACAGATACTGGCGTGGGTATACCAATGGATAAGCAAGACTCTTTATTCACTCCATTTGGGCAAGCAGACTCAAGCATTACACGTAAGTTTGGTGGTACAGGCCTTGGTCTTATTATTACCAAGCATATTGTTGAAGCAATGAGTGGTCGTATAACGTTAAATTCTGCGCCTGGTAACGGTACCTGCTTTACATTCAATAGTGTGTTTAGTTTGCCAAATCACGTATTTACAAATGACTTACCGACTAAATCGCTCATTGGTAAGCGTATCTTATATTTAGAGCCACATGAGCATACGCACCATGCCGTACTTTCGTTATTAACCCAGTGGGAATCAAACGTTACGGCATGCTTTAACGAAACTAGCTTTTTAGACGCTATAAAAAATACTGAACATAAATATGACGTTTGCTTAATTGGCCATATGGCATCAGTTGATGATATGCAGCAACTAAAAAGCTATGTAAAAGCCGTGCGTGAATCTACTGATTACTTATATTTAATGCTTAATACTGTATCGCACAATATGCGAGAAGCCTTTATAGGCAGCGGAGCTGATGCATGTTTAAGTAAGCCACTTAATCACCGTAAGTTATGTGAAGTACTTGCAGCACCTTACAGACTTGACCACCCGACTCATAATATTGAACAAAACGATCAAGCTCTACTGCCGTTAAAAGTATTGGTTGTTGATGATAACGATGCTAATTTAAAACTTCTCCATACTTTGCTAAGTGAACAGATTGAAGTAATAGAAACGGCTCATAATGGTTCACAGGCATACAGTTTAAGTAAAAGTCATAAATACGACATAATTTTTATGGATATACAAATGCCAATTATGGACGGTATAACCGCATGTAAGCTTATACAAGAATCATCACTTAATGAAGATACACCCATTATCGCTGTAACGGCACACGCCCTTCAAAGCGAAAAAGAGCAACTACTAAAAGATGGCTTTAAAGGCTATTTAACTAAGCCTATTGATGAAGATATGCTTAAACAAATTATTAGCGACCATAGTCCACAGACTCCTGTTAATCGTGACAAAGCTAAGACAGATACACCACAAAGTCCTGCACCATTTCAAAGTAGTAGAATTGATTGGGCACAAGCCCTGCAGCGTGCTGGCGGAAAGAGCGAGTTAGCGCTAGAGATGCTTAACATGCTACTTTTAAGTGTCCCTGAGACCCTTACATTACTTGCTAAAGCAATAGAGAGTAACGATTGCCAGCAAGTGTTAAGTATTGTCCATAAGTTTCATGGTGCATGTTGTTACACTGGTGTACCTAAACTTAAATCACTCGCAGAAACAATCGAAACATCGCTTAAAAATAAATGCTTGTTAGAGAATATTGAACCTGAATTATTTGAGTTACAAGATGAGCTTGAAAACTTACTTGCAGATGCAAGTGTGACCGAACTGCAAAGATAAGCTTTGAATTTTAGATACAAAAAAACGCGGTATTTACCGCGTTTTTTTATTAAGCTTTTTAAATACTTATGTTTGCTTATCTTACATTCTTGCTTCAATCATTAATCGTTTCATGTCGCGTACGGCTTTATCGAGCCCATCTATAGCTGCACGAGCAATAATAGCGTGACCAATATTTAGCTCATAAATCTCAGGCATTGCAGCGATTGGTTTCACGTTATGATAATGAAGACCATGGCCAGCGTTAACAATCAAACCTAAGCTTGCTGCGTATTTAACACCTTCACGAATGTGCTCTAACTCTTTGTGTAAATCAGTATCATTTGTGGCATCAGCGTACGCGCCTGTGTGTATTTCTACATAAGGAGCACCACATTCTTTGGCTGCATCTAACTGTGCTTTATCTGCATCAATAAATAGCGATACTTTAATACCCGCTTCGGTAAGCGTTTTTGTTGCTGCTTTAATTTTATCTATATTACCGGCTACGTCTAAGCCACCTTCGGTTGTTAATTCTTCGCGCTTTTCAGGTACTAAACACACGTACTCAGGTTTTACTTCAAGCGCGATTTTTATCATTTCATCGGTAACAGCGGTTTCAAGATTCATACGAGTTTGAATGGTTTTAGCCATTACATAAACGTCGCGATCTTGAATATGGCGTCTGTCTTCACGTAAGTGAATCGTAATACCGTCTGCGCCTGCATGCTCTGCTACACTGGCTGCATGAGCGGGATCTGGATAGCTTGTTCCACGCGCTTGGCGAAGTGTTGCAATATGATCTACGTTTACACCCAAAAGAATATCTTTCATTTTCTTACCTGTAAAATTACGTTTATTGAGAGGCCATAAATAGCTCGCGGCTTTTTAATGGTTTACTACCTAATAAGGGTTTTAATAAATAGCGACTTAATTGCTTTGCCATATATAGCACATCATTTTGGCTAAAGTCATGATTTGCTATGGCGTTGAGTTGTTTGCCACTAAATCCAGAACGTGTATCTTCTTGTACTAAAAAACCAAGTTCGGGGAAATAACTATACGTCTGCTTTTCATCTATTGGTTCACCACTGGCGTCAAAACTAAAATCCACGCCATAACCGAGTAATTCCAATAGTTGAAACTCGTATGAGCGAAGCACTTCTTGTAAATTGGCCCCGCTGTTTAGGTTTGATAGATGAGTTTTATATAGCTCAAATACTTGTTCAATTGGCTCGTTAACAGGAACGATACGATTAGTAAGCTCATTTAAATAAAAACCACAATAAAGCTCATCACCCTTTAAAAAGTGCGAGTTCCCATGCAGTTCAAACTTATTGATATATTTTAAATCGTACTTGCCACTGTAATTAACAAGCAGTGCCTGAAACGGCTGAAGTTGTGCTTTATGTTTAGTGGCCTGGCGACCACTGATTCGGGCCAGCATTCTTAACTGACCAACGCCTTCTACAAGCATATCTAACATTACTTGGGAGTCACTATAAGGACGCCGATGTAATAAATACGCGGTGTAGAAGTCGCTATCCATTCACTAAGCTACTGCTTGGTTTAGTCTTCACTGTAACCTAAGCTTCTTAGTGCACGTTCATCGTCAGCCCAACCCGACTTAACTTTAACCCAAAGCTCTAAAAACACTTTGTTATCAAGCATTTCTTCTATGTCTTTACGGGCTTCACGGCCAATGGTTTTTAGCTTTTCGCCTTTATTACCAATAACCATGCGTTTTTGTGTTTCGCGCTCAACAAGAATTAACCCGTTGATATGCCAAATACCGTTGTCTTGCCATTTAAACTGCTCAATTTCAACAGTTACAGAATACGGCAATTCTTCGCCCATAAAACGCATTAGTTTTTCACGAATTACTTCAGCTGCCATAAAGCGCATTGAACGGTCAGTTACATAATCTTCCGGAAAGTAAAATTCGCAAGGAGGTAAGCGTTTAGTTACTTCTGCTTTGATTAAATCAACATTTTTACCTTGCGTTGCCGATACTGGCATAATTCCAACAAAATCAAACTTGTCACTTAACCACTTCATATGAGGCAACACAAGGTCACGGTCTTTAACTTGGTCTATTTTATTAATAACCAATAATACCGGCTTACCACTTTGCGATACTTTATTAAGTACCATGTCGTCATCGGCATTCCAATGAGTGCCCTCAACTACAAAAATAATAAGCTCAACATCGCCGATGGAACTAGACGCGGCACGGTTCATTAAACGGTTAATCGCACGTTTTTCTTCAACGTGTAGACCTGGTGTATCTATGTATACCGCTTGGTGTTTACCTTCGGTATGAATACCCATAATACGATGACGCGTGGTTTGTGGTTTACGTGAGGTAATACTCACTTTTTGCTCAATAATTTCATTAAGCAAAGTCGACTTACCTACGTTTGGGCGCCCTACAATAGCAACCATTCCACAAAACGTATCTACATCACCTTCATGAGGCTGTATTAGGGTATCAAGGTTCATTTTTAAGTATCTTCAATGCTTTTTCAGCAGCTTTTTGTTCGGCTTTACGGCGCGAGCTACCTACAGAAATTATGCTATCCATTCCATCAACAATACATTCAACCGTGAATGTTTGATTGTGTGCTTGGCCTTTGGTATCAACCACAGTGTAACCCGGTAAAGATAATTTACGGGCTTGCAAATACTCTTGCAGCAGGGTCTTCGGATCTTTTTGGTTAAGCCCTGGTGAAATAGCATCTAATCGTGATTCGTACCATGACAATATAAGATCGCCACAGCTATCAATACCTGAATCTAAAAATGCAGCGCCAATAATAGCTTCTACTGCATCAGCAAGCGTTGACTCGCGACGAAAACCGCCACTTTTAAGCTCGCCCGGCCCTAAGCGTAAATAATCGCCTAGGCCAAATTCAAGACCAAACTCGGCAAGTGTTTGACCACGCACAAGCGTTGAGCGCATGCGGCTTAAATCGCCTTCACGCGCTTTAGGAAATTTGGCATAAAGTGCATTGGCAATCACAAAGCTTAAAATAGAGTCGCCTAAAAATTCTAGTCGCTCATTATGCTGGCCTTTGTGGCTGCGGTGCGTCATTGCTTGCTCAAGTAAACCTTGATCGGCAAATTCATAGCCAATTTTTTTATATAATTCTGTTACATTTTTTTTCATCGTTACTGAATATTACCTAGGCGCTCAAAGCGAACACCAGTTGGAACCCATCCTGGTAAAATATCATCAGGGCCATTCTCAAATTCAAAACTCATCCATATAAAGACAGCTTTACCCACCAAGTTTTCTTTTGGTACAAAGCCCCAAAAGCGACCATCTTGGCTGTTGTCGCGGTTATCACCCATCATAAAATAATGATCAGCAGGAACAGTCCATTCATCAGAAGGCGTGCCCGGTTGCTGGTAGTAACGCCCTTTTCTCTCAGGCGCTTGTGGGTTGATTAATATATCATGCGTAACTGTTGTTAAATTTTCATTTACACGAGCTAGAGGCATTGGGCCTTGTTTAAATTCGTTATCATTAATTAGTTTAAAATCAATTTTATTGAATTCATTACATAAAAGCTCACCCTGCTGGGTTTCGCCTTCTTTACAATTTGGCTGAATATATAAACGTTTATCGCGATAAACAATTTTATCGCCAGGTAAACCAATTGTACGTTTAATATAGTCAACATTTTCATCTAAAGGGTATTTAAAAACAACAATATCACCACGCTCAGGCTGCCCAATATCAACTAATTGAGTACGCCAAACAGGGTCTTTTATTCCATATGAATACTTTTGTACTAAAATAAAATCACCTACTAATAATGTAGGCATCATTGAACCGGATGGAATTTGAAACGGTTCAAAGATAAATGATCTAAAAATAGTAATTGCTGCAATCATCGGGAAAATCGACTTTGCTGTTTCTGTTAGTACTGGTTCTGGTGCAATTAATGCCGCCGTTTCTTCATCTAACGGAGCTCCAGCAGACGTTTGCGCTATCGCTAAGCGCTCCTGTCTTTTAGGTGCATACATTAAGTGATCTATTAACCATATTAAGCCTGAGCCTAAAGTTAATAACACCAATAAAACTGAAAAATAACCAGCCATTTATAATCCTTTGTTTTTATTTGCCAACTTTTAAAATAGCTAAAAACGCTTCTTGAGGCACTTCAACATTACCTACTTGCTTCATACGTTTTTTACCATCTTTTTGCTTTTTAAGTAGCTTTTTCTTACGGCTCACATCACCACCGTAACACTTAGCAATTACGTTTTTACGTAATTGTTTTACCGTGGTACGGGCAATAACATGTTGTCCGATAGCAGCTTGAATCGCTATATCAAACATTTGACGTGGGATAAGCTCTTTTAACGCATCAGCTAACTGGCGACCACGAGACTGTGCACCATCTCTGTGAACAATTATCGCAAGTGCGTCAACGCGCTCACCATTGATTAAAATATCAACACGCACCATATCTGATGTTTGAAAGTGTTTAAAGTTATAATCAAGCGACGCAAAACCACGGCTAGTTGATTTTAATTTATCAAAGAAATCCATCACCACTTCAGCCATAGGTAGCTCGTACGTTACAGCTACTTGCTTTCCGTGATAAGTCATTTTTGTTTGGCTACCACGTTTTTCAATACACAAAGTAATAACGTTACCTAGGTATTCTTGTGGTACCAAAATATTAGCTTCAACAATCGGCTCTCGAATCTCTACAATATCGTTTACTGCAGGCAAATCAGATGGATTATCAATCTGAAATGTACCTTCTTTAGTAACTATCTCATAGATTACCGTAGGTGCTGTTGTAATTAAATCAATATCGTATTCACGCTCTAAACGCTCTTGAATGATTTCCATGTGTAGCATACCTAAAAAGCCACAGCGGAAACCAAAGCCAAGTGCAGTTGAATTCTCTGGTTCAAAGAATAACGACGCATCGTTTAAGCTTAATTTATTAAGTGCATCACGGAACGATTCATACTCATCTGATGCAATTGGGAACATACCCGCATAAACCTGAGGCTTAATTTTTTGAAAGCCAGGTAAGCGAAGTGGAGCTGCATTTTTTTGATGAGTAATAGTGTCACCTACTGGCGCACCATGTATCTCTTTAATACCAGCAATAACAAACCCTACTTCACCTGTTCTTAAAATACCGGTGTTGGTTTGCTTAGGAGTGAACACACCTACTTGGTCAGCAGTATGTATATGCTCGTTCGACATTATTTTAATTTTGTCGCCAGTGCGTAATTCACCGTGCTTAATACGCACTAGTGATACAACGCCTTGGTATGGGTCAAACCAAGAATCGATAATAAGTGCTTGTAAAGGTGCATCTTTGTCGCCTACTGGCGGCGGTACATCTTTAACGATCATTTCAAGAACTTCGGCAATACCTACACCTGTTTTAGCGCTACACTGCACTGCATCAAGGGCATCAATACCAATAATCTCTTCAATTTCTTCTGCAACACGTAAAGGATCCGCTTGCGGTAAATCGATTTTATTAAGTACTGGAATTACTTCTAATTCCATTTCAATAGCGGTGTAACAGTTAGCTAGTGTTTGTGCTTCAACGCCTTGGCCTGCATCAACAACAAGCAACGCGCCTTCACAAGCAGCTAAAGATCGTGAAACTTCATACGTAAAATCAACGTGTCCTGGAGTATCAATGAAATTAAGTTGGTAGGTTTCGCCGTCGTTCGCTTTGTAATTCAACGTTACACTTTGCGCTTTAATGGTAATACCACGTTCGCGCTCAATATCCATTGAATCCAAAACTTGTTTTTGCATTTCACGGTCGGTTAAACCGCCACAAACTTGGATCAAACGATCTGAAAGGGTCGATTTACCATGGTCAATATGGGCGATGATCGAAAAATTACGGATATGCTTCATAAACTGGATTCTATACTTCTATTTTAATGGACTAAATATGAATACCTAAGTGACTTGAAAATACTTGCTTTAGGATGCCATAAGCTAAATTTGTATATAACAAACTGTACTTACGCTTTTTAAGATGGGTTACAACCATTTTATGTATTGAATAACAATAAGTTATATTTACTTAACTTAAATAATTCAGCCAGATAAAATAATTTAAAAAACCACGATTCCCTGTATTTCCAAGTTACTTTGGTATAAAACGGCAATTTTACATTTAATTGGCGTCAATCACCATCTATTTGAGTTAAAGGGATACTAATTGGGTGAATTTTTATAACTTTTATATCGTGCTTTAGAGATTTCACGCGAGTTTTAGCTATAAAAAAGCCAGTAACGCCACCTAGAGCAGCAGCTAAAATCTGCCAGCCTTCGGAAGCTATAAACAATTGCGCCGCAACAAATGCAAAAACAAGACTCAAAAGGAGCGGTAGCATGTAAACCGCAAAAGCATGCTTAACGACATGACTATCATCTAGTGACAAAGTGACCTTTTGCCCTATTTCTACAGAGGATTCAAATTTATAAGGAAAGGTTTTTTTTGCAGTGCCAAATAATTTACTAAACACTTGTGAGCCGCAACGACCATTGCAGCCTTCGCAAGCTTGTTTTTGCTGTGCTTCTAAATGAGCAATGTGGCCATCGAGGGCCACAACAGTGAGGGTTTGTTCAATCATAACAATCCTTACGGAATCGTCTATAGTGCGCGGGTAACTGACTCTGCAATCGCTTTTGCGGTCATACTCGGTACATTACCAACAACCGAAACATCAAAATTACCGCCATTATGCACATATACTGTCGTTGCACCAGAAGTGAGTGCTCCACTTAAACGCTTACCTGGTAATGGGCGCTGAATAAATACAGAAACCTCAACAAAACCATCAGAGAACAAGTAATAATCAGTTAACTCGTTATTTAAATCGAGCTTATGTCTGTCTGATTTTAGCAACTCAAAGCCATCTGGTAACCAGCTAATTTTCCAATTAGTGGCAGTACTATCTTCATTTATAAGTGCATTGTTTGGCAAAGGCGTTGGAAAGTTTCGATTGAGCACTTCAACTAGCATACCGGCTGGCTGCTCTGTCACACTAATATGTGTAAGCTGTAACTGCTCTAAGGCTTCACCTTCATGGTTAACGTACGCGGCTTTTAGCAACAACGACGATTCCATATCCAGCCAAATCCAATAATTATATTTATACTCGTCTTTAGATTCAATGCGAACAAGTTGCGCTGCGCGCCCTGCAATACGCCCTTTGCCGCCTAGTACAAAATCATAGTGCGCACTTAAGCGATCTATATCTTTAAATAGTACTTCAGGGATTGGACCTGCTATTGAATCTGTTTTTAGAGAATATGGTTCAGACTGAGGTTCAAAATAAGTAACTTGATTATCGATACGGACCATTTCAAGCCCAGCACCGTTAAGTAAACTTAAATGCTCAAGTTCGGTGTCACCTTGTAAAGCATGCACCCATCGGTAGGGTTCCATTGTTTTACCTTTGACAACCACAAACGAGGCGTCAAAATTACGGGTGTGAACGGCATTAGCCATTTTGAGTAATAAATCTTTGGCAGGATTTGTGTCGTTGGCAAATGCATTAAAGCTTACTACCAACGACAGAACAAAAGTGATTACTTTCATTTAATTAGTTTTTTTCCTCAGACGCTTTGGTATTAGTTTGCGCTGTTTCTAAAGAATTCGCAACTCGTGCTTGGCGTTGATGCTCAAGAACTAACGCACCAATACGCTGTTGCTGTAGTTCACGTAAACCTTGCTCAGCATTTTCAAGCGCAGGCTCAGACGAATAACTTACTGGCGAGGCCATACCTGCTAGCGGTGTGGTTTGCAGTAATGGAATTTCACTTTGCTGCTCATTGTTACTTTGAGGAAGCGTATTAACGCCCACAATAGTAAACATCGCTACACTTGCTGCAATAGCTAATTGGGCAACTGGTTTGCGCCAATTAAAAGCGACTACTTTATTATCTTGTACTGTTTCAGTGATTGCTTGAGGCTGTGTTTTTGACTGACTAAAGTCAGCATAAACAGGCTCGCTTTCTAGTGCTAATGCAACGCGATCGCTAATATCAATATGTATGTCGTTATTATTTTTTTGAGCACGCATCGCATCACCAATTAACGCATAACGGCCAAACGTAGTTACATCTTGCTCTGCAATTTTTGCATCAGTTAGATGTTGCTCGCCATCAAGTAATGCCGATAACGCTTCGTTATCTAACTTGTTAAGGTGTGCTTTTGTCATACTAAGACTCGCCTATTAATGGGTTTAATTTGTTATCTATTGCTTCACGGGCACGAAATATACGCGAACGCACAGTCCCGACTGGGCAATCCATTACCACTGCTATTTCTTCATAGCTCATCCCTTCTATTTCTCTAAGGGTGATTGCGGTTTTAAGATCTTCAGGCAAACTATCAATCGTATTAAAAATAACAGCGCGTACTTCTTCGCTTAAAAGTAGGTTTTCAGGAGATGCATTCGATCGCATTGAATCTGCACAATCATAAAACTCGGCATCTTCAGCGTCTATATCATTTGCTGGCGGCTTACGCCCCTGGGCTACTAAGTAATTTTTAGCACAATTAACGGCAATACGGTATAACCACGTGTAAAAGGCGCTGTCACCTCTAAAGTTAGGAAGTGCACGGTAAGCTTTAATAAAAGCTTCTTGTGCTACATCAGCAATATCGCCTTGGTTAGATACATAACGTGAGATCAAACCTGCAATTTTGTTTTGATACTTCTTTACTAATAGGTTGAAGGCGTTTTTATCTCCTTGCTGGACCCTTTTTACTAGCACTAAATCTAATTCCTGCTCGCTCATTCGAGCCGGTACTCCTATGTCTGATTTTTGCTTGTTATTCATATTGTCGTCATTGTTCACAAATACTCTGACCTCTTTATGAATAAAAAGTTCTGCTTAATATTATTTTTTTATAAAATAGATGATAATAACGGCGCTAAGCCTTTAAAATCACTACGTAGTAGTATGACAAATATGATACAACTACAGATATTAAAAACAAATATTGCTCTATATGAGCATTGTAACCGCAAAGTACCTCTGACATGAACCAAAATAAACATCACATTGCAGATGTCGCTATTATAGGTAGCGGCGCAGCAGGCTTATCACTTGCATTATCTCTAGCTAATTATTGTAACGTTACCGTGATCAGTAAAGGAGCGCTTACCGAAGGTTCTACTTTGTATGCCCAAGGCGGTATAGCTGCTGTATTTGATAAACAAAACGACAGCATAGAATCTCATGTTGAAGATACACTCGATGCAGGCGGCGGTTTATGCGATAGAGACGCTGTTCATTATACCGCCAGCAATGCCCACGATTGCCTACAGTGGTTAATCGACCAAGGCGTACCCTTTGATATGGAGTTTGATAGCAAAGGAAAAGAGCGTTTTCACTTAACACGTGAAGGTGGTCACAGCCATCGTCGTATATTGCATGCAGCCGATGCAACAGGCAAAGCGGTGCAAACAACACTTATCAGCCAAGTTAAAATTCATAAAAATATAACGCTTTTAGAGCAATACAACGCCATTGATTTAATCACAGATAAAAGCGCCGGAAAAACAGGCTCACACATTGAAGGCATGTATGTGTGGAACAAAAAAGCTAAAAAGGTAGAAACCATCTCAGCTAAATTTGTTGCTCTTGCAACCGGTGGTGCAAGTAAAGTGTATTTATATACATCCAATCCAGACGTATCAAGTGGTGATGGTATTGCAATGGCTTGGCGTGCAGGTTGTAAAGTTGCCAACATGGAATTTAATCAATTTCATCCAACAAGTCTTTATCATCCAGAGCTACAAAACTTTTTAATTACCGAAGCCATGCGCGGTGAAGGGGCTTATTTAAAACGCCCAGATGGCACTCGTTTTATGAAAGACTTTGACAGCCGTGAAGAGCTTGCTCCACGCGATATAGTGGCACGCGCAATCGATTTTGAAATGAAGCGCTTAGGCGCCAATTGTGTTTATTTAGATATTAGCCACAAAGATAAAGACTTTATTATTGAGCACTTTCCTACTATTTACGCAAAATGCTTAAGTGTAGGCCTCGATATAACGAAAGAAGCAATCCCAGTTGTGCCTGCTGCGCATTACACCTGTGGTGGTGTAATGACTGACTTTAACGGCAAAACAGATCTCGATAACTTATATGCTGTAGGTGAAGTTGCTTACACAGGCTTACATGGTGCAAACCGTATGGCAAGTAATTCACTATTAGAGTGCATTGTATTTGCCCACGCTGCAGCTAAAGATATTTTAAGTAAAATTGAACATGCACCAGAGCCGATAGCGCTTCCTCATTGGGATGAGAGCCGTGTTAGTAACTCAGATGAAGAAATTGTTATTACCCATAACTGGCATGAACTACGTTTATTTATGTGGGATTATGTAGGTATTGTACGCTCTACTAAACGCTTAGAACGAGCACTGCATAGAGTTGAGTTGCTACAGCAAGAAATACACGATTACTATGCAAACTTTAGAGTAAGTAACAACTTACTTGAGCTTCGTAATTTAGTGCAAGTATCAGAGCTAATTATTAGAAGTGCTATGGAGCGAAAAGAAAGCAGAGGCTTGCATTACACTATTGATTACCCTGAACAAAGTGAAAACCCAACGCCGACTATTTTGACTCCAAAACGCAATTAATTGCGCCGACAGTGGCACGTTTTAGACGCGCATAACTTTGCTCATTAACGCCATTGGCTGAAATTATAAGCCAATGGTTGTTACTAAAACCTTTAATATGAAGCCATATATTATTACCATAAAATCGGCTTTTGTTACTTATTTCACCCTGAATTTTTAAGCTCTCGCCCTCAAATCTAAATAACTTTGGTTCTAATATTATAATTCCCTCATTTGGGTGAATTGCTAATACTTTGCGCCACATTATCAAGCCAGCTAGTGCATTTAGTATTAAACAAAAAAGCATGGCTAATAGTGAATCTAAAAATAAACATAATATAAAACTGAGCATACAAAAAAAGACCACAATTGGTTTGTGGTCAGCTTTATTATTTGTAACCGTAAACCTATACACGAACTCGGTCTAAGATCAGCGAAACCATACCGTTTAACTGCTCGTCTTTACATTCTTCATGACCCATAAACCATGCAAATAAGTCAGGGTCTTCTTCTGTTAGCAAACGCTGAAAGATAGCCTGTTGCTCTGCGCTCAAAGAGTCGTATGCTTCTTCTACAAACGGCATAAACAAAACATCTAGCTCTAACATGCCACGACGACAAGCCCAACGAATACGTGCTTTACTATGAATTTCAACCATTTTAAACCTCATACTTAATTGACTCGAGTTTAACAAACACAAGCCTATTTAGCAGCTATTAATCTCTCATTAAATAATAAACCCACACCAATAAGCGCTTGTCTGTACCATACGTAACAACTGCGTTATTATGTCACTTCATTTATATTGCAAAGAAGGTTTTTATGTCGAGCGTTTATGCATGTCCGTTATCTCATCAACTTATTAGCCTCTGCGGTGCTGATAAATTATCTTATTTGCACGGACAAATCACTCAAGATCTAAATAAATTAACCAGCAGTAATTATTTGTGGGCTGGCCATTGCAGCGCCAAAGGTAAACTTTGGGGTGTATTTAAATTATTTTCTTACCAAGATAGCTACTACCTTGCGGGTAGCCAAGCTGAAGTTGAAAAATCATTAGCTGAACTTAAAAAATACGCTGTATTTGCAAAAGTTGATATTACTGAATGCTCAAAGCGTTTAATTGGTTTAATTGGTGATGATTTATCTGATGTACTGGCACAACTTGATATTAGCTTTGAAGGCGATGCAAGCGCGTGTGATTTTACGAATGGTAAAGCGCTAAAATTAGCTGATAACCGTGTTTTAATAATGGTTGATAACCAATTTAGCATGCCTGATAACGTATCCACACTTGATAACGAAGCCCCTTGGCAACAAGCAGCGATGCTTGCCGGTGAGCCTCAGCTAAGTGCAGATGCAATTGGCGAGTACGTTCCTCAAATGGTAAACCTACATGCTATTGGCGGTATAAGTTTCAAAAAAGGGTGTTATACCGGTCAAGAAACCGTAGCCCGTATGAAGTACCTTGGTAAAAATAAACGTGCAATGTATATCGTTTCGGGGCAAAGCGAAGGGATTCTTTCAGAGCCTGATTTAGAAACCCAATTAGGCGAAAATTGGCGCCGTGCAGGTAAACTTATTGCACAAAGCTTTGATGAGCAAACAAATAAATTAACAGGCCTCGTTGTGTTGCCAAACGATACTGATGTAACTCAGGTACTTCGTGCAAAACACACACCTCAGGTGGAGCTAAGCATTCTGCCTCTACCCTACTCTCTTGAAGATGAATAAATAGGAATGACTATGATCGTTGCGGCAAACAAAGTGGTAAAAATGCATTATTCAGTAATGGATAATGATGGCAATAGCATTGATAACTCGTTCGGTGGTGAGCCACTACACTTTATCATTGGCACAGGCTATTTAATTTCAGGCCTAGAAAATGCTTTGCTGGGCAAGCAACCAGGCGACACGCTTAGCGTAAAGGTTGAACCTGAAGAAGGTTACGGCGAGCGCCACGAAAACCTAATGCAAGCAGTACCTAAATCAATGTTTGAAGGTATGGAAATTGAAGTTGGCATGCAATTTCGTGCATCAACAGATGATGGTGACCAATCAGTAATGATCATCGATATCCAAGATGAAGAAGTGATTGTAGATGGTAATAACCCACTTGCAGGTATAACACTTAACTTTGATGTAGAAATACTAGAAGTACGTGATGCGACAGAAGATGAATTAACTCACGGCCACGTACATGGCGAAGGTGGGTGTGGTCACGACCACTAATGTACTGCTAAACAAATAAAAAAGCGCCTTAGGCGCTTTTTTTATATCATATTGTTACGCTTAACCGTTTCAGCTTTTGGCTTACTAGGCAGCGCGATAGATACGTTTTTTTCTTTTAAAGCAGCTAGTAAACCTTTTTGATCGTTTGTACCAACTCTATACAAGGTGCCATCTTTGAGCGTTAACTGTATTGCACTAAAGCCAGATACTGTATATACCCAACCATCATGAGTAATTCGCATACCAATACCGTGCCTGTAAGAGTTTTGAACTGCTTTTGCTTCTGCTACTTCGCTAAGCTCAATACTTTGCCCAGCAACGCCTGGACCAAACGCCCAGCTAATATTTTTATCATCTACTTTTACTGTTAGGCCATGGAACAAAAAGCCCACCAGCACTAAAATCCCAGTAAATATTATTAAAGGTCCATCAGCGCCTAACAAGTTCCACGCAAGCGCCACAAAACCGCCAATCCACGCTAATACAAAAAAGATAAACACCGCATACTGTTTATGCTGATACATAATATTCTCTAATTTAAATAAATACTTAAAAGCTGTATACCAATGTAGCACTCAGCTCTGAGTCAAACTTGAGTTTATCATCTTCGGGTTTTGAATTATAACGATACATGTAGGTAAATTTGAGTGATACCGCGCCAATCACTTGGCTTATCAGTGCGGTTTCCGATTTTAAGCGAGAATTAAGACCTGAAAGCGACTGCTCTATACTCACATCTTGATTAAAACGAGTACGCTTAGAGACCAAACGTTCCCACTGCATTGCAACACGTACTAAATAACCGGTTTTATCAATTTCATCTTCGCTCACATCCGAATCTTCATCGGCGACTGAACGGTATAAACCAGGTCCTATATCAATATCTACTTTGTTTTTAGAGCCTTGATATACACGCGCACCATAGCCTGTCGCCACCGTGCTTTTAAAATCAAGTCCACTAAACTCGTCTTCTTCGTAATCACCGTAAATAAAAAATGAGGAGTTTTTAACACCTACTTTATAGTTACCTTGCGCTGATACAAAAATACGATTAGCTGTAACATCAGTGCCACCGCTTTCATCGTTTTCATCACGCTTATAAAGAGAGTCTATTTTAAATTGGTTACGCCACTTTTCAAAATCTTGGTATAAATTACCTTTGAGCTTAAAACTGGTCGAATTGGTGTTACCTTTACTTAGAATAAAACCAAATTCAGTATCACCGTAAAGCATATCACCTTTGTGTAACTCATGAATTTCTTCATCAGAGAGCTTGCCATATTCATGAAAATCTTCAAATGGATCAACAGCCCAACTTGGGCAGCTAATTATTAAAAAAATTAAAAATAAATACTTACGCACAACACTCTCTCTGCACACAATTATAAAAATAAGCGGTATTGCTTATTCATTCTCTTTCCATAAAATATGACAAAATGGAGCATCTTTATCACGACTAATCAAAATTTTAGCAAACAAAACATCATCATTTTCAAATTCTAAACCAACTAGCACCTGAATAAAGTGCTCTGGCTCAATCTCAAGGGCAACAAAATCTTGCCACTGATCGTCTGGCTCGTCTTCTTCGATAAAGCCTAGGTCTTCTCTAAACTCATTAAAGTCTTCAACATCTTTATCACTCAAGTTATTTGGCGCTAGCTCTAAAAAAATATCATAAGCTTGGTGAGTAGCTTCTTCTACCGTATATAAACGTGGACCCGACATATGTGCTTAACCTTAAGCTTTTAAATTGCGCTATATTATCAAATCTCATCATCATTTTGATAAAAAAAAGCGTAAAACACTGACTTTTTTGTAACTGAGTCATGCTTTATTCAGCATACAGCTCAAACAATAAATAACAATTTAACTAACCCATTGAATATCAAGATTACTTTTTTAATTTAAGCTTAAAATAACAACGTAAAAAATTTTATTATCTCAAGTTCTAATTGTTTAGCTTTTTCTCATCTAAATCTAACCCTTTAAGACTACAGCTTTAGCAATAAATTCCATTTATTTAAAAAATACCGTCACTTTACTTAATTCTTATAACAACATAAGCTCAACTAACAGGTCAGAGGAGTGTGTAATGATAAAACTAGAAAAACAAAATGGCATTGCAACCGTCACGCTTAGCAGAGCAAAAAAACAAAACGCATTAAGCTTTGAAATGTTTGTAGAGCTAAACAAAGCCATTAAAAACATAAAAAGAGATCGCAGTATTCGTGCTGTAGTAATAAAAGGCGATGGCGAGCATTTTTGTGCAGGGCTTGATATATCAGCCGTAATGGCGGCACCATTGAATATTATAAAATTATTGCTTAAATGGTTACCTGGCAATCAAAATTTAGCGCAAAAAGTAGTATTAGGCTGGCAGTCACTGAGCGTGCCTGTTATTGCACAAATTGATGGCAACTGTTTAGGGGGAGGATTACAAATAGCGCTGGGTGCTGATTACAGGATTGTTCATATTGATGCCAAGCTTGCCATTATGGAAGCGCGTTGGGGCTTGTGCCCCGATATGGGCGCAAATGTAATGATGAGCGGTTTAGTTAAGCGTGACCAAGCACTTTGGCTTGCAAGCCACGCAAACCCAATCACAGCACAACAAGCAAATGAGCTAGGTTTAGTTACTCAGCTTACCGATGATACTCAACAAGCCACGCAAAACATGCTCAATACATTACTTGAGCGCTCACCCGATACGCTTGCTGCTATTAAACGTGTTACACAACTTAGCTATAAACCAAACCAACGAAAAATACTCGCTAAAGAAACTTTCAGCCAAATTCGCTTACTGCTAAACCCAAACACTAAAAAAGCAATTGCTAAAGCAAAAGGAAAAGCGGATATAACCTACGCAAATACAAAGCATTGGTAGACTATTGCACAATGCATAAAAGAGTTTGATTTGTTAAAGTTAAGCTTTTATCTTTTCTGTGAGCCACTTTGATGAAATATCTGCTCAGTAGCGCTATTATTTTACTATGTTTAGCCTGCGCTAAACTCATTATGCACTTTATTGGTGGAAGCTTTCCTGCACCGCTACTCGCTATGGTTATTTTATTAGTTTTACTCTTATCGGGTATTGTAAAAGAGCAACATGTAAAACCATGCGCCTCCCCTATTTTAAATATTATGCCTATCTTTTTCATTCCAGCTGGCGTGGGATTTATTGAGCATCTCGGCCTTATAAAATCGCACTGGGCATTTTTAGCATCAGTTGTGGTGCTTGTCCCTATAACTACCTTATTGCTTGTTAGCAGTGTAATTGCGTACTTTAAGGGAAGAGAAAATAATGACTAATTTTACTTTTTCCGCTATTTCAGAGCTACAGCCTAATTTATGGTGGCTAAGTATTCCTTTCATTATTGTATTATTTTTAGCGCTAAGGGCCGTAAACCAAAGTATAAAAAGCAGCGTATTTAAATCGCTCACCAACCCCGTATTTTTAAGTATTAGTATTATTGCTTTATTACTCGTTAATCTAAATTTGCCTTATACGCAATTTGCCACGCACAGCAAATTACTAAGCTGGTTATTAGAGCCCGCAATTGTGGCTCTAGCGCTTCCTTTATATCAGCAGTTTACACACGTACGAAAAAATCTATTACTCATAGTCGCAACATGTAGCTTAGGCATTGTTAACGCAACCGTTGTGGCATTTTTGCTAAGCATATTATTTAACGCACCTGCACAGCTAAGTGCATCTGTTGCCGCACTCAGTGTGACGACCCCAATATCTTTAATTGTTACCGACTCGTTAGGAGGGATTAGCTCACTTGCTGCGGCTTTAGTTATTTTTATTGGTTTACTAGGCGCTTTATTTGGTTTTATGCTTTTTAAACTCATTAATATTTTTAATCACGAATCTCAAGGCGTTGCCATGGGCACAGCTTGCCATGCAATTGGGACCGCTGCTGCTATTGCTGAGCATCCAAAAGTAGGCGCTTACTCATCAGTTGCAATGGCACTAAGTGCTTTATTAACAGCGATTATAGTGCCGCTGTTATATCCATTTTTAGTCAACATTTTGCTATAGTTGGAAAAATACAACATAGCCCTAACATAGAGCGCTTTATGATCAGTTCTGAAATCGAACAGTTTGAAAAATATTACACCATGCTTACTGAGTATATGGTTACCTACAGTATGCAAATTGTTGGCGCTATTTTTATCGTCCTCATTGGTTTGTGGATAGCACAAAAGCTTGCCAAATTTGTAGCCGCGTTAATGACCCGCCATAACGTTGATATTACGCTCACTAACTTTGTCAGTAGCGTGGTAAAAGTACTGCTCATTGTAATGGTTATAATTATTGCACTTGGCAAAATAGGTATCAGCGTTACGCCATTTGTAGCAGCCATTGGTGCTGCATCTTTAGGTGCTGGTTTAGCGCTGCAAGGAATGCTTTCTAATTATGGTGCAGGCCTTGCCATTATAGCCACGCGACCTTTTGTTGTTGGTGATACTATTGAAGTTAAAAATGTAAGCGGCCAAGTTAAAACAATTGAGCTTGGCTACACTATTTTAATCAATGAAGAAAAAGTAGAAATCACCATTCCAAATAAGCACATAGTGGGTGAAATACTTCATAACTCATTTAGTTACTCATTGGTCAAAGGTGAAATAGATATAGCTTATAGTGCATGCTCTGATAACGCGATTAGCCTCATTGAAGACGTACTTAAAGCACATGAATTAGTCGCACAAAATCCGTTATCACAAGTGGGTATTGAACGCTTCGCCGATAGCGGTGTTACAATAAGCTACCGATATTGGGTGCCTACTACTAAAATTATCGAAACCAAACTGGCTATTAACGGTGGTGTTTATAAAGCAATTAATAACGCTGATATTGAAATTCCATTCCCTCAACGCGTCATTACAATTAACAAAGCCGACCTAGAAAGCTAATTTATTTTTATTTTGAGCTTGCATATCTGCAAGCTCATCCTTTACTACCCCCCTCTGCTCAGAATAAGCTCAAATAGTTGTGTTATAGATTTATTTGCCATATAAATAGTGTTAATAAATATCAATACGCACTTAATTTTAATAATAAAAAAACAATAATGAGTAATGATGATGCGCAACCCCTTCTACCTAGGCGATTGGCAAGTAACACCTTCAACTAACTCAATTCAACTCACTGGTAAAGCCAAACAGTTAGAGCCCAAAGCGATGGAGGTTTTATTGCATTTGTGTCAACAAAATGGCGACATTGTAAGCAGCGATGAATTGCTCAATAAATGCTGGAAAAATACTGATATTGGCGATAATCCATTACATAAAACTATCACTCAGCTAAGAAAAGCGCTCGGTGATAAAGCCAATGAACCACATTATATTGAAACTATCCGTAAACGTGGCTACCGCATTATTGCAAAATTATCTTTTCCGTTAGCAGATCCTATCCCAAGCACTAAAAGTACATGGCAGGGAGGATCCCCTTTCTTAGGTCTGCGTGCATATAACCCAAATGATACCCACGTTTTTTTTGGCCGTACCCAATCTATAGCTACTCTGCTGGAAAGGATATCTAGCCAGGTAAATTACGGTCGTGCTTTTTGCTTAATACTTGGCCCTAGTGGTACAGGTAAATCCTCGCTTGTTAATGCTGGAATTTTACCAAAACTGCTAGATGAGCGAGGCTATAATGGCATCGGTGTTATTTCCTACACCCAGATCGACTTTGCAGATGTGCATAAAAATAGACTTTTTCTAGACTTAGCTTCTGCATTACTTGATTGGGATATAAACGACCAGCCTGTGTTTGAAGGATTAAGCGCGCAAACACTTGCAGAGCAACTAGAATTGGCAATAGATGGCGTAATTAACGCCATACAAGCTGCACTTAGTAAAGCCTCTACAAAACTTAAAACACCCCAGTTATTTTTATTTATTGACCGCTTAGAAGTACTGCTTTCTTCTCCTATATTTAGTAGCGAAACACGCAGCCATTTTTTATCGGTTATTGAACGCTTAGCAATCTCTAAAGCTGTGATTGTATTTAGTGCGTGTCGTAACGACTTTTATCCTTTAGTGGTTGAACAACCAAGTTTAATGGCAGGCAAAGCTCATGGCGCGCACTACGATTTAACACCGCCAAACCGCCAAGAACTCCAACAAATTATTCGCCTGCCAGCGTTAACCGCTAATTTAACGTTCTCCAATGACCCACAAACCCAAACACCACTGGATGAAATATTGTGCGCCGATACCGCCAATAACCCCGATGCATTGCCCATGCTGCAATACACATTGCAAGAGCTGTACTTACAGCGCAGTGATAATAACGAGCTACTGCACAGTGTTTACACAAAACTCGGGGGTATTGAGGGCGCCATAGGCAAAAAAGCAGAAGATATATTTATTGATCTTAGTAATGAGCAACAGCAGCAACTAAAAAGCGTATTATCACAACTGATCACTTTAAACCCAGATGGTAAAACCATTACGAGCCGCGCTGCCCGCTGGCAAACATTAACCAACACAAGTCAAAAAGAGCTTGTGCAAGCCATGGTCGATAGCCGTTTATTTGTATCGCATTTACAAAACCAAGAAGCCTGTTTTAGTCTTGCTCACGAGGCATTATTGCGTCAATGGCCGCGCGCAAAACAATGGATTAATGACCATAAAGATGCCTTAGCAATAAAAAGTCGTTTACAACATCAAACACGAAATTGGGTAGATGAAGGCAAAAGTAGTGCTTACCTCCTAGCGCCAGGTAAACCACTACAAGAAGCGCAGCTATTACTTAACGACAAACTGTTTAAATTAGATGATAACGAGCATGCTCTTATCAAAAGCTCTGTAAAAAAAACAAAAACAAAAATAAGAGCAAAACGAGTGACCGTTACTTTATTGTGCTTACTTACATTTACCGCGTTATTAATGAGCTTCACTAGTTTTAAAGCCCAACAACATGCGCAAAAAAAACAGCTTGAGGCCGAAAGCTTACTGGGGTTTATGGTCGGCGACTTTGCCGATAAATTACGTAGCGTTGAACGTATGGACTTACTTGATGGTATTAGTAATAAAGCACTTGAGTATTTTACTGATCAAACTGACGATTCAAGTTCACTTTTTAGCTTTAGCGATAATAAAGCACAATTTAACAACCGTTTTCAGTACGCACAAACCCTCGAAGCAATGGGTGAAGTAGCTTATTCCCGAGGTAAAACTGATGAAGCCTTTACCGCCTTTGAAAACGCCCGCACCCGCCTTGAGGCATTATTAAAAATACAGCCTAATAACTTAGAGCTACTAACGCTTGCAGGTGCCAATGCCTTTTGGCTTGGTCAATTAGCTTATGATCAAAATGATCATCAAGCTACTGAGCAAATGTTTAAAAAATACCACGCTTACAGTAAAAAAATGTATGCGCTGGCAGCCAATGATTTTAACTCCATTATGGAATTATCGTATTCATCTAATTCTTTAGGTTCTTTATACATAGAAAAATCCAACTACAGCGCTGCAAAAAAGAACTTTGCAGAGTCACTTTTACTTAAAAATAAAGCGCTTAAACTGAAACCTAATAACAAAGATTTACTTCGAGATAAATCCGATACGATTAGTTGGCTTGCAAAAACAGAAGAGAAGCTAAGTAACTTTAATGAAGCAGTTAATATATTGGAAGGTGCAGTTGACGTAATCACAAAATTGATTGCTGACTACCCTCGTGATGCAAGCCTTTTTTACACGTCAGCAAACCTATATATGCAACAAAGTTATTTACTGAGCTATTTGAGTGATAAACGGATGGCCCATAAAAAAGCCAGCTTGGCTAATCAAGTTATCAATGAAGCTTTAGTACAAGATCCAAAAAACAATAAATTTCAGCTTATGTATTATCGCTCTTTAGCACATTCACTAATGCTATCTACTGATGAAGCTACTGACTCAACAATTGAAAAAATAATTAATTTTTTAAAATCTCAAAATTTTAAAAATACCAGCACTATTAATACACAAATTACACTGATTCAATATTTTATAAATAGACAATCACCACTCAAAGCGCAGGAGTTATTAACTGAGCTTGAGAATAATGAAAACTACAAACATCAATTAGCCAGCCTAACTAAAACTGGTGATTACTTAGTATATACAAGAATAAACTTAATCAAAGCAAACTTAGCTACAACTAATAAACAGCGAGAGCAATTTTGCTTAAGTGCTATCAAAGCAATTTCTGAAGCTGCAAAAATAAGTCAGAGCGTAAAAATAACATACCCACTAGTACAAGCTTATACCTGTTTAAACAGAGAAGACGAGATATCAGAAATAAAAACAAGCCTAGTTAAATTAGGCATTACGAACTTCCAACTATAATTACTCATAAAGGAAATGATATGAATAACACCCTAGAAAATGTCGACTTTCAAGTAAATATTGAACTTAACAACGGTGAAGCTATTTTTAGCTATACAAAAAATGGCGAACCCGCTACTGGCGGTGGTGTTGTAAGAACTGAAACCGCTGGCAACTACAATTTAGACGATGCCACAATTCAAAATGGTTTCGTATTTACTGGCGCTACTATCACCAATATCGACACACAAAAACCATGCGCCCAAGACTTCAGCTATAAAGTAAGTGACAACGGCCACACAATTATCATTACCGACACAGATGAAAATAATGGCTCTGTATGCTTAATCTTTATCGTTGAGTGTAATGGCAATAAATATGAAAGCGCTGATCCTCAAGTTAAGAATGAAAAAGAACTCTAATTAGTAATGCTTATTTTTAAATTGCACAGGCATATTAATTGCGGTGTAATTTATTTAAAAACGCCCCTTAAATAAACTTAAATAACAACAACTTAAATCAGAAGGTTACCGAAAGGTTTAAAAACGATAAATTGAATAAACTGCTAGACATAAAGTTTCATTAACAATAAAAATGAGCAACACCATGTCTAACAATAATGAAAATAGCAAAGCAAACAACACCGACAGCGCTGTATCTGCATTAATCAGCAGCATTTCTAATACCGTTAACAATGAAAAAATAAGCGCAATTATTAATGTCACTAATGTCATGGCCGATGCTATTTTTATTGTTAATGCAGATGGGGTGTTTGAATCAGTCAATCCCGTAGCAGCACGTTTTTTCAATGTAACGTCTGATTCATTAATAGGTAAAAAATGGCAAGATTGTTTACAAGAACAGTATCGCGATGACTATAAATACATGTTTGAAAGTTGGAAAAACAACTATCAAACACCACTCAATCATGGTCCGAAAGAAGTTAAAATAAGAAAAAACAATGGTAACTGTTTAGATGTTGAGTTATCTATATCATGTTTACCCGAATCGGTAGTCGCAAGTACCCCACTTTTTATTTGTATAATGCATGATATTTCAAAGCACGTTAAAAAATACAAAGTACTGGAAAACGTAGCCAGACTTGATCATCTCACTGGTATTGCTAATCGCTGTACTTTAGAAAAAACCATCATTAAAAATTGGCAAGAGTGCATAGTTAACAAGCAGCCTCTTAGCTTTATACTTATTGATATTGATTACTTTAAATTATTTAACGATAACTTTGGCCATGTAAAAGGTGATAAGTGCCTTCAAAAAGTCGCTCGTACAATTGAAGAGTGCTTACCATCTAAAGACAGTTTAGTAGCACGCTATGGTGGTGAGGAGTTTGCTGTTGTGCTGCCTCGTTCGCACATTTCAAATGCACAAATGATTGCTAAGCGTATTCAAGAAAAAATACTCAACATTAATTTTAGAGATCTCGGTTTACCAGCGAATGTAAAAATAAGTGTAAGTCAGGGTTTAGCGTGTGAATACAATAATCAATACAGAACATCTGAGGCATTAATATGCGCGGCGGATACTGCCTTATACAGAGCGAAGTCGGAAGGTCGTAATAAATTATGTATAAGGTGATGTACTAACTATTTGGTATAGCATTTATCTACTAAAATAAAAAAACCGCAATTGCGGTTTTTTTATGACTTGAGAAAAGCTTAAATATCGATTAACAATCCTTCATCCTTTTTAATCTTTTCGATCACCATATAAGTATGATGAGTACCCACGCCGGGAATATCTACTAAGTCGCCAAGAACTTGTCTATATTCTTCCATATTAGAAACGCGAATTTTTAATAAGTAATCATAACCACCAGCAACCATGTCACATTCGACTACTTGTTCTATCCTTAATATGTGCTCTCTAAATACTTTAAATACAGCTGTATTTGAAGCAACAAGCGATACTTGAACATGCGCTACTAAGCTCTGATTAAGTTTAGCTTCGCTAAGCTTGGCATAATAGCCTTCAATATACCCTTCTTGCTCTAATCGTTTAACCCGATCTAGGCACGGGCTGGCACTCAAATTAACCTGTTTTGCGAGGTTAACATTAGAAATTCTGCCGTTCTTTTGAAGAACGTCTAGTATGGCTAAATCAATGCGATCTAGCATGCGTAATCTATTTGGAATTGTCATAACAGAATTTTATGCGGATAAGTTAAATTTATACCCTGTAAATTATCGTAAATCGCGAAATTTAACCAGCATATTCTGCTGAATTTTAATTAGAATGCACTCACAATATCACTGGTAATTTATTGGTAATTAATTTTACTTTAATTCTTAACATCCTGAGGGTTGCTTATGTTATTCAACGGCGATTTAACTACTACTTGTCCTATCAGACAAAGAATCCGTGACTTCTACCGCATAGATGAAAATGCAGTTATTGATCATATTTTACCGCTTGCAGAAGTAGGCGTAAAAGCACGAAGTCGTGCCTGGGAAAGAGCCCGCCAGATTGTTTTGAACATTCGTAAAGAGCAAGATGGGCAAGGCGGTGTTGATGCGCTTTTAAATGAATTTTCACTCTCTAGTGAAGAAGGCGTTGTATTAATGTGTTTGGCCGAAGCACTGCTTCGCGTACCAGATAAAGCAACTCAAGATGTACTTATTCGTGACAAGTTAGCCAAAGGTGATTGGAGCTCTCATCTAGGAAGCAGCGATTCTTTATTTGTAAACGCATCTTCTTGGGGATTATTAGTTACCGGTAAAATGGTTAACTACACAGACAAAACTAAAGAACAACAGTTCGGCATGCTTAAAAAGACCATTGGTCGTTTAGGTGAGCCAGTTATTCGTAAGTCTGTAAACTTTGCTATGAAAATTATGGGCAAGCAATTCGTAATGGGTCGTACCATTGACGAAGCAATTGAACGTGCAGCCGAAACAGAGCAAAAAGGTTATGTGTATTCTTACGATATGCTAGGCGAAGGCGCGCGCACAATGAAAGATGCGAAGCGTTACTTTGACAGCTACATGAATGCTATACACTCAATTGGTAAAGCGGCCAATGGTCGTGGTCCAATTAAGAGCCCTGGCATTTCAGTTAAGCTTTCTGCTATTCATCCGCGCTATGAGTTCACTCATAAAGACCGTGTGATGGAAGAAATAGTCCCTAAGTTAAAAGAACTTGCTCTTGCCGCTAAAAAATACGATATCGGCTTTACCGTTGATGCAGAAGAAGCAGACCGTTTAGATATTTCATTAGATGTAATTGAAGCGGTATTCAGTGATGAAGATCTTGGTGATTGGCAAGGGTTTGGCTTAGCGGTTCAAGCCTATCAAAAACGCGCTATTTTTGTAATTGAATGGCTAACTGACCTTGCAACCCGCGTTGGTCGCAAGATGATGGTACGTCTAGTTAAAGGCGCATACTGGGATACTGAAATCAAAACCACACAGCAAGATGGTTTAGATCACTACCCAGTATTTACCCGCAAAGCAACAACAGACGTTTCTTACAAAGCGTGTGCTATTAAAATGCTTGAAGCGCGCGATGTGCTTTATCCGCAATTTGCTACACATAACGCTTACACTGCCGCGACTATTTTAGAAGTAGCCAAAGGCGACAACACAGGTTTCGAATTTCAACGTTTGCACGGTATGGGTGAGTCATTATTCGACCAAATCGTTAACGAAGAAAAAATTCAATGCCGCGTATATGCCCCAGTTGGTCAACACGAAGACCTCCTTGCGTATCTTGTTCGTCGTTTGTTAGAAAATGGTGCTAACTCATCATTTGTAAACGCCATTGTAGATACAACAAAACCTGTTGAATCATTACTACCAGACCCTGTAGAAACATTGCAAGGCTTGCGTAACAAGTACAATACGCAAATCAAAATGCCAATTGATTTATACGGTGAAGAACGTGCTAACTCTAAAGGCATGGATTTAACCGACATTAACGTTATTACCCCTTTCAAAGAGAATCTTGAAACATGGTTTAACGAGCACTTAATTGAGCAAAGCCAAGTACCTGAAGGCTCATTAGCTGTTAAAAACCCAGCAAATCACAAAGAAATCATCGGCCACGTTAAATTGCAAACTGGCGAAGAGATGAAAGTATTACTGGCTAACGCTGAAGCTGCACTTGAATCATGGTCACAAACACCAGTAAGAGAGCGAGCTAACTTACTGCGTCGCGTTGCTGACATATTAGAGCGTCATCACGACGAACTTGTTGCCATCTGTATTAAAGAAGCAGGTAAAGTAGCGCAAGATGGTATTGATGAAGTACGTGAAGCGGTTGATTTTTGCCGTTACTACGCGGCGCGCGCTGAGGAGCTATCGCAAGATGAGCGTTTTGAAGCCCGTGGCGTTATTTTATGTATTAGCCCGTGGAACTTCCCGCTTGCAATATTCTTAGGCCAAGTTGCCGCTGCGATAGTTACAGGTAACACTGTAATTGCAAAGCCTGCTGAGCAAACAAGTTTAATCGCCCTTCGTGCTATTGAACTAATGCTGTCTGTTGGTTTACCTGAGCATGTTGTTCAACCGGTTATTGCTCGTGGTTCTGAAGTAGGCAAAACAATTGTTCCTGATGAACGCATTCAAGCGGTTATGTTTACAGGTTCTACTGAAACAGGCACATTAATTTCTCAAACACTTGCTGCACGTAACGATATTCAAGTACCGTTAATTGCAGAAACAGGTGGCCAAAACTGTATGATTGTTGACTCAACGGCGCTTCCTGAGCAAGTAGTTGACGATGTGATCAGTTCTGGTTTTCAAAGTGCTGGGCAACGTTGTTCTGCTCTTCGTGTTTTATTCATTCAAGATGACGTAGCAGATGGCATTATCGAAATGCTTAAAGGTGCCCTAGCTGAGCTACACATTGGCGACCCATCGTTACTATCAACTGATGTTGGTCCGGTAATTGATGAAAAAGCACTTAAAAACTTAAACGAGCACGTTGAGTACTTAAAAGGTAACTCTATACTTCATTACGAGTGTAAAATCCCGGATAACACTCAAAATGGCGCATACTTTTTTGCACCTCGTTTATACGAAATCAAAGATTTATCAGTACTTAAGCGTGAAGTATTTGGCCCATGCGTTCATATTGTTCGCTTTAAATCGAGCGAACTTGATGATGTAATGGATCAAATTAACAACACAGGTTATGGCTTAACAATGGGTGTACATTCACGTATTGAAGAGCGCTGTGAGTACCTTGCTAAAATGTCACGTGCGGGTAATGTTTACATTAACCGAAACATGATTGGTGCTATTGTTGGTGTGCAACCATTTGGTGGTCGTGGTTTATCAGGTACTGGCCCTAAAGCCGGTGGCCCTAACTACCTTCAACGTTTAGTAAAAGAAAAGGCATCACCAGATAACGTGCAAATGACAAACCTGACGCCAGATGAGCTTGATTTACACCACTACAGCGGTGCAAATGAGCAAGTTAAAAAGCTAATGGCTAACTCAATGCGCGATGAAAAAATCTGGCGTGCAACACCACTAAACGACCGAGTTTCGGCTGTACGTCAGTTGCTTGCTAAAATCGCGACGGTAGAAATTATCGACGATTTAGCAGACGATTTAGCATTAACATTATCAGAAGCTCGTGCACAGCTTAACCGCCTTGAAAAGCACATGCGTAAATATACTACCCTGCCAGGGCCAACGGGTGAGTCTAATACACTTCATCTAGAAGCGCGTGGTTGTGTAGTGTGTTATGCAGATAAGAGCACATCATTTAACTTCTGGGCATTGTCTATCATTACCGCTATTGCCGCAGGTAATACGGTAATTACTGTAGCGTCTGAGCTGTTTTACGATGAAGCTGTTGCCTTTAAAGATAAATTTATCTCTACAGGTGTTGCTGAAGGTGTTTTCCAAGTAGCTAAACCTAATCAGTTACAAGCTATCTTAGCTCACCCTCATTTAGCTGGTGCGGTAGTTGCCGCTCGCTCGTCTCGTTTAGGCTACTTCAGCCAACAGCTTGCACAGCGTAAAGGCGCAATTTTACCGGTAATTAGCTCTGAGTATTACGATACATTAATCAAGCGCTTAATTACTGAAAAAACAATTAGTATTGATACAACAGCATCAGGCGGTAATACCTCGCTAATGACGCTTGTTGAAGATGATGAATAATTAAGCTAATAGTTTTTCACTAAAAAATAAAAAAAGGCACTGTAAAGTGCCTTTTTTATTTGGTCGTTACGTATAAGTTTGTTAGTTTAAAAGTAGATTAACAACTGAAGCCGTGAAATTGAAAACCATTCCTATTACTAAGTTAGTCCCAGGTATGTTTGTGCAAAGCGTTACCAAACAAACTGGCAGCATTAAAATTAAAAACCAAGGCTGGGTTAAAACTCAAGCTGGTATTAATAACCTGATAAAAGCAGGTATTTTAGAAGTAGAAATCGACCCAGATAAAACCCTCATTGATTCAGTCCCTGAAAAAGATCCTATCGCTACACCTACAACAAAAATAAAGCGTAATCCTTGGCAAAAAATAAACAGCGCTGAGCAAGAAATGGGAAAAGCAAAAAAGCTTTATGACGAAGCAAAAACACTGCAAATAAAAGCATTTAAAGATATAAAAGCTGGCCGTGATATAGATATAGGGCCGTTTAGAGAACTGGCAAGTGGCTTTATGGATTCTGTTTTTAGAAATCAAGATGCCCTAGCCTGCCTTACCCAAATGCGCCAAAAAGATGCCTACCTACTTGAGCACTCAATTAATGTATCAATATTAATGGGTATTTTTGCAAAACACTTAAATATAGAGAAAGACACTATTGTTGAGCTGACTACCGGCGCACTATTACACGACATTGGTAAAATAAAAATCCCTGATGAAGTGCTAAACAAACCTGGCCGCTTTACAGACGACGAATTTAAAATAATGAAAATGCATTCGCTTTTCAGTAAAGAGATATTAGAAGACTCTGGCTTAACAGGGATCGCGGTAGATATTGCAGGTATGCACCACGAAAGACTCGATGGTAAAGGCTACCCGTTTGGTAAAAAAGGTGACGAGATAAGTCAGTATGTACGTATGGCGTCAATTGTAGATGTTTATGATGCACTTACCGCAGAACGTGTTTATAAAGCAGGCATGGAGCCAATAAAGGCGTTTAAAATATTAAAAGACGGGTGCCCTGATAGCTTTGATCCTGTGCTGCTTAATAAATTTATTCAATGTATTGGCATCCATCCGGTAGGAACGCTTGTAAGGTTATCGAGTCAAAGAGTGGGTTTGGTCACCGAGAGTAATCCGGGGGCACCACTAAAACCTGTCGTTAAAACATTTTACAGCGCTAAGCATAGCCGCTACACCGAAGTAAAAGATATTGATTTATCTAATAAAAAAACTGTAGACACTCTTGAGTCAGCGATTAAACCTAAAGAATATAACATTGATTTAGAACGCTTTTATAAAAATTCAATATTATCCTAAGCACTATTGAGAGCTCAATATTCTACCGAGCTCTCAACATGATAACTAAGCGCTTACTGCGGCCAGTCTTGCAAAGCTTTTAAGCTAAACTCATAACCATCAAAATCTAGCACACTTTGCTCAGGTGTAATTTCTGTGACTGTTAGAGCTCCTATGCTTTCTCCTTCGTGTAATTCTCGGCCATTTAGCTTGATCCAACGTTTATCAGCACTCGATGAATATATATGCGCTTGATATTTAATACTAGGTAACATTGATTGCAAACCATCAGGTAATAACTCAACAGGCTCAACACGTGATGACGTTTTTGACGCTTGAGTAACTTCATAATCTTGGTTTTTTTCGACATCTTGTATAGCTTGCGCAAATGCATTTTTAAGAGTTGTAGGCACAGCATCAAGCTCAGGGTCACTCGTCTGTTGAGATTGGGTGCTGCCATTAATTGGCTTACCCAATACTTTATATTTACTCATATCAAGTTGAGCCGATGCGGTATTTTGATTTTGCCCAAATACCGCAGTGTTTTGTGCATTATTTGGATTGTAATTACTTTGTGGGTTAAACGCTGGCTGATTATAATTTTGAACAGGCATTACTTGTTGCATGTTTTGCTGATTATAACCTGCTGCGCTCGTGACCTGGCTCGACGGCATAGGAATATACTGACCATTTGGGGTTAATAACATTTGCTGTACACCATTGGGGGTTTGCACATGCACAAGTTGCCCTTCAATCGTTGCAGTATTTGTTGGAGCTACTTTAGCAGGCTCCAACTTAGCTACTTTAGCAGACTCCAACTTAGCTACTTGCTGTTTTTCAGCTTCAGCATCTTCCTCTTTAACGTCTTTGTTAGGCGATGATTTTTCGCTTTCCACCACCTTAATTACAGCGGGTTCCGCTGCGTTTAATAAAGTCGTACTTTGAAACCACTTTCCGGCGGTAAAGCCACCCGCTACCGCAATAAAAGCAGCTAAGCTTGTACCAAATACTAATGCTAATCGTCTATAACGCTTAAGTGCTTGCTGTTGCTTTAACTGCTCAGATTGTAAGTCGTACTGTTCAGCACTCATATCTGATTGCTGCGACTGCTTTAGCGCATCTAATAAATAAGACATAACTTACCTAACTATAAAATAAATGAAAGCCCAATGCCTACGGCAAATAAAGCAGCGAATGCAAGGCTATAGGGTACAAATGACGTTGCTTTGTTAGCTTCGTTAACCGGTGCGACAAAATCCATGGGTAATGACTCATGGGCTGATTTTTTTATTATATCGCTATCAACTATCAACTGCTGCTTTGCAAAAGTCCCAACTAAAGCACGCTCACAGACCAAGTTCATTAATCGTGGCACACCGCCAGTTAATTGATGAACAGCTTGCATGGCATCCATCGAAAAGATTCCTTTATCACACCCTGCAATATGTAACCGATGCTTTATGTAAGCGACTGTTTGGCCTTGCGTAAGTGGTAATAAATGGTAACGAGCCGTTATCCTCTGGGCAAGTTGCCTTAATTCGTTGCGCTTCAAAAGTTCTTGCAGCTCTGGTTGACCAACCAATACTATTTGTAATAATTTTTTATGATCGGTTTCTATATTTGTCAGCAAACGTAATTGCTCAAGCACGTTAGGGGCAAGTAATTGTGCTTCGTCAATAATAAGTATAGTGTGCCCGCCCGATTTATTATTAGTCTCTAAATGCTTTTTTATAATATCGGTAAGACTTTTAAGCGTCGCATTATGAACATCGTAACTAATGTTGAGCTCATCACAAATACTGGCTAATAACTCCAGCTCTGAAAGCGCTGGATTATGGATCATCGCTACTTGAGTGTTTTCAGGAAGCTGCTCTAACATACTGCGGGTAATTGTAGTTTTACCTGTACCTACTTCACCTGTTAATAATACAAAACCACCGTCTTCACCTAATCCATAGGTAAGGTGTGCTAAGGCTTCTTTATGTCGTTCACTTAAAAATAAGTAATGAGGGTTGGGCGAGATCGAAAAAGGTTTTTCGTTCAGGCCAAAATAGCTTAAATACACCGTGATGTTCCTTCGTAATTAAATCACGGCCTATAATGGCAAAAAAATGCGCTGAGTGACAACGTTGTAAGCGCTTTATTATTGAAATAACGTAAATTTATGTAAAACAAAAAAAGTGCAGCTGTTTTAAGGCTGCACTTTTGTCTGTCTAATCTTAGTATGCATTTTACTCTTCGTAGCGCACTAATCGTAAATACACATTACTGGTTTTAGCATGTAAGCTATTCAACCCACTATCAAATTGATAAACCCACGCTGAGCTCATTGTGCTTACACCCGATGTATTTGACCAATAGTTTTGAAGCTTAGTGCCCAAAAATACGTCTTCATTAATACTCGGCTCTGTGCAACTGTGCTCTAAAATACTCGCCAATTCTTTAATGTTAGGCATTTGCCAATCATCGTAATCTGCGGTTGTATCATTTTTAGCACCACGAAGTGCTTCTTGCCAAGTAAGAGAAGGTGTTGAGCCCTCACAAAGTTGTGTCTCTGTATTGTAAGTTTGCCCATAACTACAGCGTTGCCACATAAGGCCTGTTTCGCTATCAGACACTGTGCCATCTGTATTTATAGTAAATCTATCTGTCGGTGTTGTGGTATCTGCACCGTCGTAGCACGTTTGCGCCGCTGCAATATTAAAGCTCAAGCTTATAGTTGCTAGTGCATAGAGTAATTTTAATTTCATTATTTTCTCCTAACGACTTCTAACTAAACGTACATAAGCAGTATTTTCTTTTGGATAAGCAAGGTCGTTACCATCACTCATATCAATGATATACGCTTGAGATAAACTGGTACCATCAGCTGCTGTTTGTGAGGTCCAGTAACGTAAATGGCTTAATGCACTTTCACTTGGCATATTAGGAAAAAATGCCTCATCAATTAATATACTTTGCCCTTGTTTACCGTAATCAATTAAGCCCAAAAGCTCTGTATAAGTAGGTAATCGCCAGTTTGTACCACCACAAAAATCTAAATCATTAACTTCGTTTATATAACTTTGTACTCCACAACTTGTATTGTCCGGACACGTTGAATTGGCTGTACTGGTATCGGTAAAAGTCGTATTCCCTACATCCCAAAAGTAATGATTTTGACCATCACGTAACGAAGTATTTGGTACCGTGCCAGATGCCACACTTTTCACCTCCCATACAAGCCCAGTAACATTATCGCGTATACAGGTAAAGTCACTACTATCATCACCAACTTCATCAGCAAACTCATTAAGTTTAGTGTAATCAAACGCTAAATTACCTTTGCCAACTTTATCTAAGCGGTTTGCATAGCTATCGCGTCCAAGCTCTGCATCTTGCGCTGGAAAGTCATCACTCTCACAATTAATACGTTGAGCATTGTTATAACACTCACCAACACCACTATCGTTGATGAGTCCAAGTGCTTTGGGTGATACATCAACAAATAAAGAGTCTGTATCGGTGCGTCCTTTTGAGTCGGTTACCGTGACTTCAAAGCTCAATGTAGACTCAGTATCAACATCTGAGGCAAAAAATGTCGTTATACATTGGTCGCTATTGCTTAATGTTTCGCTATTACCGGTAAGTTGTTGCCATTCACACTTATAGGTATCGGTAACGGTTTCGCTATTTGTAGCATCAAGCGTTACTTGCTCAAACTCTTCGACATTTTGATCTGCGCCTGCATTTGCATCTACTAACTCATTTGTTTTGTTGAGTGTCATTGAATATTGAGTGCTCGCCTCGCCACCTTCATCATCAGTGACAGTTAGCTGCCAAGATAAATTCACGTTGCTTTCAAGTAATGGATGAGAAAAGCTAAGAGTTGATTCATTAAAACTCTCAATATCTAAATCAGGACCCGATAGCAATTGCCACAAATAACTATCAATTTGACCATTATCATCAGGATCGCTCGACTCTAGGGCACTCAAAGTCACTGTATCTTTGTATACAGAGGGAAGTGTTTCAGGAGATGTTTGTGTAACAACAGCAAGAGGTAGTTGGTTATTAGAGCTCACTGAAATAGAAATGTCGTCACTAACAGCGCTACTACCTGTACTTTGATAGCTCACTCTTAATATTATTTCACTATCAGTTTTTACGTCAGGTGCAGTAAGTGTTTGCTCAGCGCCTTCAAGGGGGAAACCTTCTATGCTTGGGCCACTAACTTGTTGCCATGAAAAAGTACCATCAGCGGGGGAACCTTGTGCTGTGATGGTAAATTCAGATTTTTCGATAATTTGTAAATCGGCTCCAGCATTAACAGACGTTTCAACAACTGTATTATCGATATCACCGCCACCGCCTCCACACGCACTCAGTAAACCACACGAAATGAGGGGGATTAAAGCAAACGCTTTCATACGCAGCACCTTATTATGTCAAATAATTACTATAGTGTAATCACTAGCAATAAAGATGCCATTAAAGTACTACATATATGTGTCTTGATGAATACGTACAAACAACTTCGTACCGATTTTACTGTAATCTATTTTGTATTCACGCCCGTCTAGAGCTTGAATAAACAGCAACTGCTTTTCTTCGCCAAATATATCAGCGCTACTTACATAAACCATTTCTAAATAACGCTCTTTTGCATCACGGCGGTTTTTAGGTAATTCTTCTTTAAATGGCTCCAGACCATGTTGCGTTACTTTAATTCGAGGATGAATTTCAGAGTTTACAATCACTAAATCATGCTTTTTATCTTTATGTATTATGGTGTTTCGACCACTTTTTAAAAAGGCTCTCTCTTGACTCATTTTTCTTTCCTACAGTCGTAACTTAATTACTAAGCTGCGACGCTATAAACTGACTCGGCTCGCGCTTCCACTTATTTAAGTTAGCACTAAATGCCCAAATATCTCTATCTAACACGCTGGCAGGCAATAATAAATCGTAACCTGTTAGCTGCTGAAGGTGCTTAGTTCTATTAGCAAACATGGCTATAAGCCCAGTATAGCTTATCCCTTTATGGGATGTGTAATGTGTATCTTCTATTAACCATTCTGATGGGCAATTGCCATTTTTGCAATGTTTTTGAACAACTTGCATAAATAAATTACGCTGCTCTATTAATAATTTCCCTGCAATTCTAGGCGCTATGCTTGATAAAAAGTCGTCTATATCATTTACCTTAACGCCAACCGCATTTAATTCTAAATAGTCAAAGCCATCTTCTACTTTGGGTATTCCACTGTGATGAAAGTTACTATGAGGCATACACCAAGCTCCGTACTTGTGGCAATAAACGAGCTCAGATTCGCTTAATATAAGGCTATGGTATGGTTCTTGAGATTTTAAAAATCCAATAAAAATAGCCACAAGGCACAAGCTCACTAAAAATATTTCAAGTATGCTAATCTCACCCGGCCTCAGTAAATTAAATAACATAATAAAGACTAAGCCTATAGCACCTACAACAATCGCCTCAATTGCGTTTCGCGCGCCCTGTGCCCGAAACTTAATGACATTGTCAGATTTATCCATATCGGTAAAACACCATATAAAAAACAAACATAATAATGCCCCAAATTATGACCTTTCTTGTTGTTATACATAAGTTACAGCTAGTTTTAAATTTCATACATTACCGCTTTTTCCTCAACAAAATAGGAACAATGAATAAATCTTATTTACTTTTACGCTTAACGCACAAATTTATGAGACACATAACCGCCTTTTCTCGGTCTTATTTCGTACAATACTTACAATTCATTTTCAGGTATGAAATCAATGTACTCAAGACAATCAGGTAAAGCACTTTTTCCATTTATTATTACGTTACTTCTAATATTTAGCGTTTATTTATATTTACCCGCTAGCCACGGCGAACAAGCCGATTCATCACAAATGTCTACCCAAGTAACGGCTCATACTGTTACTTCTGAGGAAAACGCAGTGATGATAGAGGCCATCGGTAGTGCACGTGCAAACCAAGCTATTTATATAAAAAGTGCGCAAAACGATTATGTCACAGATATATATTTTAAAGATGGCGACTTAGTCAGTAAAGGACAAAAATTAGTACAGTTACAAAGCCAACAAGAGCAACTTGCAGTTAAAGAACTCGGTATTAACTTACGTGAGGAAAAACGCCAGTTAGATCGCCTTACCGAACTTTCACGCTCGCAATCAACGGCAAAGTCATTACTTGAAGAACAATTATCTCGTGTTGATGCCACTGAAGCTCAACTAGAAAGCGCTAAAACAAAGTTAAATGAAATGACTATTACCGCGCCATTTTCAGGCCTGTTAGGTAAGCGTGAAATATCAGTTGGCGCCTACGTAAGCAACACAACAATAATAACCACACTTGATGATATTAGTATTATTAAAGTTGACTTCAAAGTACCTGAAAAATATTTAGCACAATTAAACATAGGTATGAAAGTACTTACCCAAAACGATGCCTACCCAGGGCAGACATTTAACGGCAAGGTAACGCATATTAGCTCGCGTATTGATTCGGTAACACGTAGTGTTGAAGTAACTGCAAGTTTTGCTAATAAATCAGGATTACTTCGCCCTGGTATGCTACTTAACACGGCTCTTGAGCTAAGTAGTAATCAAGCATTAATGGTACCTGAAAAAGCCGTAATCCCTTTACAAGACAAACACTTTGTTTTTCAAATTCAAGACGGAATAGCTAATCGAGTTGAAGTACATGTAGCCGGCAGAAATAATGGCTGGGTTGCTATCGATGAAGGTTTAAATGATGGCGAGCAAATTGTTACTGAAGGGCTAATAAAAATTCGCTCTGGTAGTAAAGTAAACGTAAAGGGGTAATACGTGAAAATTACTGATACTAGCGTTAAACGCCCCGTTTTTGCCATAGTAATTAATTTACTACTTCTTACTTTTGGTCTGGTTGCATTTACTATGCTGCCACTTCGTGAGTACCCTGATATTGAAACGCCAATAGTAAATATCAGCACTGAATACACAGGTGCTTCTGCCGAAATTATAGAAACCAAAATAACGCAAATAATAGAAAATCGAATTTCCGGTATTGAAGGTATTAAAAGTATTAACTCTTCGAGCCGTAATGGGCGCTCAAACATTACCATTGAGTTTGATATTAACCGCGATATAGACGCTGCATCTAACGATGTACGCGAACGGGTAGCACGTGCACTTGATAGTTTGCCTGATCAGGTACGCCCGCCAGAAGTGTCTAAATCAAATAGTGATGAAAGCCCAATCGCATGGTTTGTATTAAACAGCGAAACAATGGACTCGTTACAGTTATCTGATTACGCGCAGCGTTTTATTGTTGACCGTTTAGCCGTGGTAGACGGCGTATCTAACGTACGTATTGGTGGTGAGCGTCAATACGCAATGAAAATTTGGCTAAACCGCCAAGCAATGGCTGCTCGTGGTATTACCTCAAGCGATATTGAAAATACACTTCGTACAGAAAACGTTGAACTACCTGCCGGTGAAATAGAATCAATAGATCGCGACTTTACCGTGCGTACTGCACGTAGTTATAAAGATCAGCGCGATTTTAAAAACCTTGTTATTAAACGTGGTGAAGAAGGTTATTTAGTGCGTTTAGGTGAAGTTGCCGACGTAAAATTAGAAGCTGCCGATGACGAAAGCTTATTTCGTGGTAACGGGCGCAACATGATTGGCCTAGGAATTGTAAAACAAGCTAAAGCAAACACGCTTACCGTAGTAGATAACGCACGCAGTGAACTTGAAAAAATCAAACGTAACCTACCTGAAGGCACCACAATTCAAGACAGCTACGATTCGTCTGTATTTATTAAAGAATCAATTAGTGAAGTTTACAGCACACTTGCCATCTCTATGGGTTTAGTCGTACTCGTTATATTTTTGTTTTTAGGCAATATACGAGCAACGCTTATCCCTGCGGTCACCGTACCGGTCGCACTTGTTGGTAGCTTTATGTTTTTGTTGGCAATGGGCTACTCAATTAACTTACTCACTTTACTTGCCTTAGTACTGGCCATTGGTTTAGTAGTAGATGATGCCATTGTAATGCTTGAAAACATTCACCGTCGTATTGAACTGGGTGAGCCGCCATTACTAGCTGCATATAGAGGTGCGCGTGAAGTTGGTTTTGCCATTGTCGCAACCACGCTTGTACTAATATCGGTGTTTGTGCCATTGGTGTTTATGGATGGCCGTATAGGGGCATTATTTACTGAGTTTGCAATGGCGGTAAGTGCTGCCGTATTTTTCTCAAGTGTTACAGCGCTGACTCTCGCTCCAGCCTTGTGTTCTAAAGTACTTAAAGTATCAGACAAACCAAATAAATTTAGTCAATGGATGGACCGCCAGTTTACTAAAATTGAAGTAAGTTACCGTAATTCACTCTCCACCAACATAACCCGTAAATGGGGTTTAATGGTGAGCCTATTATTAGCTGGCTTTGTTAGTTACTCGTTGTTTTTACAAGTTCCTTCTGAGCTAACGCCAAAAGAAGATCGTGGCACATTCTTTATCATGATGAGCGGCCCAGAAGGCGCAAGTTACGAAAATAACGCCGCTAATATGGCTAAAATTGAAGAGCGTTTAATGCCTTACTCGCAAGCGGGTGAGCTAAGTCGCGTACTTGTTCGAGTGCCTGGCTGGGGTGGCAGCGGCGGTGTTGCGATTGTTGGTATGGCCGATTGGGATAAGCGCAAACGCTCAACGTGGGAAGTAATGGATGAAATAAGCGGTAAAATGCAAGAAGTTACCGATGTTCGTGCATTTGCCATTATGCGCCGTGGTATTGGCGGTGGTGGTTCATCTCGCCCTATTGAGTTTGTATTGCAAGGTAATGATTACGCTCAGCTTGCCGATTGGCGTGACCGTATAATTAAGCGTGCCGAGCAAAACCCAGGTTTAGTAAGAATCGATCATGATTATAAAGAAACCTTCCCGCAGTTTTTAGTCAGCATAGATAAAAACAAGGCCGCTGATTTAGGCGTTTCTGTATCTGATGTAGGCCGTACACTTGAAACAATGCTTGGCCAGCGCCGTGTTACAACCTTTATTGACCGTGGTGAAGAATACGATGTAATTTTAAAAGGGACTAAAGAAGACTTTACTAACCCTACTGACATTTCAAATATATATCTTAAATCACGAAGCGGTGAACTAGTCCCACTTGATAGCCTCATCAGCTTAAAAGAAGAAGCAACAGCCTCACGCTTAAACCGTTACAACCGTATGCGCGCAATTACATTAAGCGCCAACTTAGCCGATGGTTATACACTTGAGCAAGCGCTTAACTTTTTAAACGAGGTAGCCGCTGAGGAAAACGATATAGATGGCGCAGTAGATTACAAAGGTGAATCGCAGCTTTATTACGAAGGCGCATCAGCGATGACCTACGTATTTATACTTGCACTCACCGTTACCTTTTTAGTACTTGCTGCGCAGTTTGAAAGCTTTATGCACCCGTTTGTAATTATGCTTACCGTACCGCTTGGTTTAATGGGCGCTATGTTTGGGCTTTGGGCTACAGGACTTACCTTAAATATTTACAGCCAAATAGGTATTGTCATGCTCATAGGCTTAAGTGCTAAAAATGGTATTTTGATTGTAGAATTTACTAACCAATTACGCGATAAAGGCGTTGAGTTTAGTGAAGCAATACTACAAGCAGCTACCCAGCGCCTTCGCCCAATAATAATGACCTCACTAACAACCGTTATGAGTTCAGTACCATTGGTACTCGCCTCTGGGCCTGGTGCAGAAAGTCGTATGGTAATTGGTGTAGTTGTGTTTACAGGGGTTATTGTATCTACCCTGCTGACTCTTTTTGTTGTACCTGCTGCGTATTATGCTCTGTCGAGAAATACTCAGTCACCTGAGTTTTTACAACAAAAGCTGAATAAACAAGCTGCTGAAAAACCTTTCGAAGAGATCTAATCTCTTTATTGCGCCGTAACCTTGTTGTTGCGGCGCATACAATTTATGCTCGCCTTTAAACTCCATATACATTTTAGGAATACTTATGAGCTCAACAACGCAAGTAGCAACATTTGGTGGCGGCTGTTTTTGGTGTATAGATGCTGCATTTAGACGTGTAAATGGCGTATTAGATGTGAGTTCTGGCTATACAGGCGGCGAAACCGACGACCCAACCTATAATTCTGTATGCTCTGGCACAACAGGGCACGCTGAGGTTGTTAAGATTGAATTTGACGCAACTGTCGTTAGCTTTGAAACACTGCTGGCAATGTTTTTCACTTTGCATGATGCAACACAGCTGAATCGACAAGGTAACGACATAGGCACACAGTATAGAAGCGTTGTTTACTATCACGATGAAGCTCAGCTAAAGCAAACCAATGAAATGATAGCTCAACTGCAAAGCCATGTGAGTGAGCCAATTGTGACAGAAGTCAGCCCTGCTACTACATACTATCCAGCAGAGCATTACCATCAAGATTACTATAACGAAAACCCACAGCAGGGTTACTGCAGTATTTTAATCGCACCTAAATTACATAAGTTTGAAACCGTATTTAAAGAGTTTTTAACTGAGTAACTAAGTTTAGTCGCATAGTAAAAAGCCCGATTTAAATCGGGCTTTTGTCTTTTTTACTCTTTAACTATTGAAAGCGATTAAAACTGGTAACTTGCGCCTGCAAAAAAGCGGCGCTCTGGTGTGTTGTAGTAATACACTTGACCCGTTGTAAAATCAGCGTTTGAGTCAACCGCGTTATACTCTTTATCAAATAAGTTTTCTACACGAAGCGAAACCTCAATGTGTTCATTTACTTGGTAATTACCCGCTAAATTCCACAGCGTGTAAGAACCTAAGCGCGTTACTGCACCTTCTCGGTCACTACGGTATTGCATGTCTAACCTTGCATCAAAAGCACCAAACTGTTTTGCAAGTTCCCAGTTAAATGTGCGTTTAGCAACATTACGTAACTCTGCGCCCGTTTCTTCGTCTTCTGCACTTAAATAAGCAAAGTTAAGGTTGCTATCAAAACCAAAAAACTGCTGAGATAAGCTAAATTCAACCCCTTCGTAGCGTGCTTCATTTAAGTTGATAGGAAAAAAGTTAGAATCTAAAGATATCTTATCTTCAATATCATTTCTAAAAATAGCAACGTCAATACTTGCTATATCAAAACCTACATTTAACCCAATCTCTTGATTTAATGATTTCTCAGGCTCTAAATCAGGATTAGATGAAGGTGGAAAACCAGGAAAAGCCGGAAAGTATAAATCGTTAAATGTAGGTGCTTTAAAACCAGTGCTTTGGCTTATACGGAACGTGGCGTCTTCAGATAAATGATAACCCGCAGCGGCTGTATATGTTGTTTCATCACCAAACTGTTCATCATCGTCTTGGCGAATTGTTAAATTAACTAACACTTTTTCAGCATTGTAATAGGCCCCAACAAATACTGCTAATACATCACGCTCTTGCATATCATACTGCGTTGAACTGTGAGATACATCATCGTTGTACCAATTAATACCACCACTAATGTTAAGTTCATTAGATAACAGGTACTGCCCGTTATAATCAATTTGTGTGCGTTTAGTTATAAAGGTACTTGTTGTTGGCCCAACTGAAAAATCGACATATGTATTGTCTGAATCATCTGTTGAAAGCGCTAAATCAATACTATGCGTTTGGTTAGTGTAGTTTTTGCTCCAACCTGTAGAAAGTTGATAGTTTTTAAAGTCATCTCGTTCAATCGTACTATCTGCTGGGCTAAAGCTACTGTCGTAATCTGCATAACCTTCACTGTATTGGCCTAATAACTTAAAGTCGCCGTAATGTGCATCGGTGTAGTTTACTTTAAACCCAAGGTTTTTATTTTCATAGCCATCTTCATCAGGTGCTACGCCTTGCAATACATCAAAGTTATCTGTTTTTTCAAAGCCTGCGTTAAATGCTGTTGTTATATCATCTGATTTTACAGAGCCTGCAACTTGATAATTTTGATAAGAGTCAGAACCAAATGTAGCGCTTAGGGATAAGTTATCTGACTCACGCGTAATAATATTAATAACACCAGCGAGTGCATCAGAGCCATAAACAGCCGCGCGAGAGCCTTTAATAATTTCTATGCGTTCAATACTATTTAAAGGGACATTATTTAGTGCTTTTTGACCAAGTGTTGCTGAGCCTGTACGTACACCGTCAATTAAAATCAACGTATCGCCAGAGCCTGTACCACGAAGTGACACACCTGTATTTTGACCAAAACCACCGTTTGGATTAACTTGAAAACCCACTCGCGTGCTTAAAAGTGTAGGTAAATCGCGTACGTTACTAGCTTCTATTTCAGCACGTTCAATAACATTTACACTCACTAAAACGTCGTTAATTGATTGCTCAAACTTATTAGCTGTAACGGTTATTTTTTCAATTGATTGCTCTGCACCAGACACAGAAAATGAAAGCGCAGCAGAAATTGCAACGCCTAGAGTTGTTTTGTTTAACATGAGATCCCCTACCTTTGCCCACCGCAAAGATTTAAGTAAGTAAGATTGCATCAAGGCCGGTCTCCGGACTCAGTAAGCACATAAAAACATGCAATACTCTACCGTTGCGGGGGCAGTGTTGGGCTTGTAGTCATCATGAAAACGCACCAACTTCCCGATTATCCTGCTAAAAAAATCATTACATGAAGTGGCTAGCAAGCACCTTGAAAATATGCCGTCATTGTGAGCATTTTGTTTACAAATGTCAATGGACGTCTATATAGCTAAAAGCTATTTCAGTTCAGTGCTGTATTATTATAGCTTGAAGGAATACCGTACTTATCAAGTAGCTTCTGAAGTTGCATTTGTGTAGTAGGTAAATTTAATATTTCATCCATTTTGCGACTAGATATTTTATTTGATTGTGAGTTAATCAAAAAATGTGTTTCATACACTGCATCTGGTACGTCACTCTTAAATAGTAAATCCATATTTAAGATATTCTGCTTTTTAAAATACTGATAAGCAATACTGTTTAAAACCCCGACTTCAGCGCGCCTTAATAGCAGCATTTTAACTACATTGAATTCATCGATTGTAAGGCTTACCTGGTGCTCTTCTCTCAAGTATTCGGCATTTGTATTAAATCCTGCAAATTGATACGAATACCCTAAAACCCCAACTTTGGTTAATTTGTCCAGATTGTCAAAATAAGTTTGTTCTGATGCATTCTCTTTGAGTGTATAAAGCTCGTTTTTGGTGATGGTATAAAATTCAGTTTTTTCAATGTTTTTCTGCGTTGTTTTTGGCAGCCATTGCATTGCCATTAAAAATAAAACGTCGAAGTTATTTTTTTCAACAGACAAAGTAAGCCTTTTTACAGGTAAAGAAATAAGTATAAAGTTAAATTCCTCCTGTGCGTCGTTTAAAATATTAATAAACTCAGGAGCAAAGCCCTGCTTTTTTTGCGCGTTAATAATAATCGGAAAGTAGCCATCTTCGACCAATACATCAATATCAACTGGCTTTGATAAGCTTGGCTTGGTAAATATAAGCAAAACAAATAACAGAAATAATTGATGGGGTCTCATTTTAATACCTTCTAGAGTGAAATTTTTATTATATTCAATTAAATATAATAGCTTAAATATCAAAAGGTGGATTAATACATGCAGAACTACGAGAGGATAAGGTGGGAAAGTTGTAAAAAATTAAGTAGCTTTAATCTGTCTGCAAATATAGACAAATTAAAGCATTTTTATTAAAAACAGTTTATAAATTAGTCACGAAAGTTTTTAAACTGAAAAGGCTGACCTAAATCGGCACTGCGTACTACCTGCATTGCCTCTTGAAGATCGTCACGCTTTTTACCTGTCACACGCACTTCTTCGCCTTGAATAGCGGCTTGTACTTTAACTTTTGAATCTTTAATGGCTTTAACCACTTTTTTGGCCATGTCTTTTTCGATACCTTGCTTTAACCCAACGTTACGAAATACATTTTTTCCTGCACGGCTAATATCTTGAAGTTCTAAACTAGCTACATCCATACCGCGCTTTGAAATTTTTCCCGCTAAAATATCGAACAACTGCATAACTTGAGAGTCAGCTTCTGCTTTAAGCTTAATTGTTTTATCGTTTAGCTCAATAGATGCATCAACGCCTCTAAAATCAAAGCGAGTCTCTAATTCACGGTTTGCGTTATCAACCGCATTTTTAGCTTCGTTCATTTCTACTTCAGATACAATATCAAATGAAGGCATTAGTATACTCCTAACTATTTAATCTTAATTTTATGTGGCAATTATAACGCTAAAATTATAAATCTTTACATTTTTCTGCATCTTGTTCAGGTGCGATACTAAATTAGTTTGATATACTTGCGCCTCTTTTTTAAGCGATTTTAGGATTTGTCGTGACAAGGCGTGTTTATCAAGCAGTTTTTTTAATCAGCATAGTGGCTTTCACCTTTTTATTTGCTAAAGAAATAAAAGGTGGCGTTGTAAATTTATTCCCTCATGTTGATAAAGTCGCCCATTTTGGGATTTTTTTTATATTAGCCATAATAATGGATAAGGCTTTTAAGCTTCCTTTATATGCTCAAATACTCTTATTAGCAGGCTATGGCGCCTCGATAGAAATAATGCAAGACGCACTACCTTATAGGCAAGCATCACTTGGTGATTTTTTTGCTGATTTTGCAGGTGCTGCAAGCTACTTTTTACTTAGAGTAATTTTTACACCTCGAAAAAAGAACCCACATGGCTAATATTTTAATCGTTGGCGATGGCGCTATTGGCTTATTGCTGAGCCACTTTTTGAGCGCATCGCATAATGTCAGTGTTTTAACTCGTAAAAACCCAACAAACACCCGCTTTTACAGCAGAGGTAAGGGTGCATCAAAAAAAATTGACGCTAAATTTATTTCATTAAATCAGCTAGATAAAGCAACTGAATTTGATGTAATTTTATTTACCGTTAAAGCTTTTCAAGTGCTTGATGCGTTTTCTCAAATAAAGCCATTTTTACCAACACATTGCTCTGTTGTACTTTCGCACAATGGAATGGGCAACGTTGATGAGATAAATAACCAGCTAAACACCCATCAAGCACTCTACTTTTTAACGACAAGCATAGCGGGCTTTAAATCAAACCAATATATTGTGCAACACACAGGTGAAGGACAAAGCGTTATTGGTGGCTGTAATGAGCTTGCACTTCAAAATAGTGCGCCAATAGCTGATATTTTTAAAGTAATACCCAACCTAAAGTTTACTAATAACATTCAGCAGCTTCGTTTTGAAAAGCTACTCGTCAATATTGCCATTAATCCATTAAGCGCTTTAAGTAATGTAAAAAATGGCGAATTACGTGCACCTAAGTACAATACAATAATTTTTAATGCACTCACTGAAGCATGCAATATTGCAAAGGCTCAAGGGCTTAATATCCCATTAATTAAAGCTCTCAATACCGCTTATAAAATAATGGAGTTAACCGCAAATAATTACTCATCAATGCAGCAAGATATAGCTCACAATAGAGAAACTGAAATATCAGCTATATGTGGCTATATTAGCCAACAAGGTAAACTTTACAGTATTCCAACGCCTTACAACGATGAGTTGTTAGTCAAAATTCAGGCAAAAAAAAGCGTGGTATAAACCACGCTTATATAAGCTTTTAACTTTACGGGCGATAAACTTTTACAGTTTCGAAGCCCTGTTCGTGCAGCATAAGTGCCTGTAGTTGGCTCATTACGCCTCTGTCACAATATAAATAGTAGTCAGTGTCTTTTGGTAAATCACCAAACTTAGTAGCCAAACGGAAGAACGGCAAATGCACCACTTCAACACCATCGATTGCAAGCGGTGCAGCTTCTTCTTCTTCTGGTGAGCGAATATCAATTACTACAGAGCCTGCAGGTAAATCAGCAACCGACTCAGCCTCTTTTAGCTCTTGCTTTGCTTCTACGTCAATATCGCGTACATCCATTATGCGCGCGTTATTTACTACGGTATCTAGCACATCAAAATCGAACTTTTCTTCTTCGGCTTCTATTACTTCAATTTTGGCTTTAACTGTCGGTTTTTTAGAAATAACACCACAATATTCAGGCATCGTTTCAGCCATTTCAGCTGTACCAATTTGGCGAGCAAGATTAATAATTTCTTGTTTATCATTTTGAATTAGCGGGCGTAAAATAAGCGTTTCAGTAACGCGGTCAATCACGCTTAAGTTCGCTAATGTTTGACTAGATACTTGGCCAATACTTTCACCAGTGACAAGCGCCTGAATGTTTAACTTTTCAGCCACTACACTTCCTGCTCGCATCATCATACGTTTAAGTACAACACCCATTTGGCTGTTTTCAACGTTTTCTAGAATTTCAGCAACAACAGGTTCAAAATCAACTGTTATAAATTTAACTTTATGTGTTGAGCTGTATTTTTTCCATAAAAAATAGCTCGCTTGCTTAACACCAATCTCGTGCGCTGCGCCACCTAGATTAAAGAATAAAAAGTGCGTACGTGCGCCTTTACGAATCATTTGGTAACTTGCTACGCCAGAGTCAAAACCACCCGACATAAGCGAAAGCACGTCTTCTTGCGTTGGTAGTGGAAAGCCCGCCATACCAAAATGCGTTTGCGAAACAATATAAGCTTTATCGTCTTTTACTTCTAAGCGTATTGTTACTTCTGGACGGCTAAGTTTAACGCTTGCGCCTTCAATATGTTGATTTAGCCCACCACCAACATAACGCTCTAAATCAGTCGAGGTAAAGTCGTGTTGGCCTATACGCTTAGCACGCACACAAAAAGTTTTACCCACAATTGTGTGACCCACTAACGCTATTGTTTTTTGATAGATATCATCGAGAGTTTCAAATTGCGTCTCAGTTACTTCAATAAACTGAACGATACCAGGTATGCGTTTAAGGCTGTCGATAAAATCAAGGCGAACTTGTGCATCTTCAAGCTTTGTAACAACTGAAATATTATCCCAGTTATTTCTTACTTGTACTTTTTCGTCAAGACGTCGCAATACAATCTTAATGTTATTTTCTAACACTTTAGTAAAGCGTTTACGGACCGAACGGCTTTTGATGGCTATTTCAGGATGTAGTTTGACGATAAATTTAAGCATAGTTCACTCTTAGACTGCGGGAATTCGCGCTCCCAGGCATTTGGCGCGCGATTATAGCAAAAAATTCAGCGTCTAGGAAACAACCAATAATTATCGACTAAGCAACCGCGAGGGCCTGTTTATCTTTCGAGGTTAAATTTGCAGCAGTGTGTTTGGTATTTTAGCAAGGCAGAGCCTATGTAGCGTGGTTATTCCCTATAAATAGGCGATAACGTAGCATAAATGCTAAACATACGCTGCTCGAAGGATTCTGCCTTAGGGCAATTAACTCTTTGTTGCCTACATAGATTTAGTCAGTAAGGTAACGCAGGAGCAGTTACCCTACTGGCTTACAAATCTCGCATCGCGATTTAATCGCTCCTAGATTGAAAAATTTTAATCTTGAAGGGTCACAGCCCCTAAGGCTTGTTGTGCTAACTCGGTGTATTTTTCGCGTAGCAGGTTCATTTTATCGATACTTTTATCGGTACTGTACGCTCTAAATAATGTAAGTACTTTTAAAATACCGTGATATATATCTTGCTCAGCAAGGGTACCGCTTGGCCTACGAGCCTTAATATAAGGCGTCCAAAAACTAACAGTTAACTTTAGTGTATGGGCTAAATCAATGACATCTTGCTCATCAATAGCAATCATTTCACTATCGCGAAGACCTAGAATAATTTTACGAACTTGCTCTAATAACTCTAACTGAAAATCAATGTAAGCTTGTTTTAGCTCAGTGTCTCTGGCGAGTATATCGCCAAGATTGTCGTAAAAAAAATGGTAACGCCACATTAATTCAAATAACGAATCTAAATAAGCCGTTAAATGATTAAATGCATCATCATCTTTATTAATAGGTTTAAAGTGAGTATTTAAATGATCGCGATACAGCGCAAAAATATGACGGATAATGTCTTCTTTATTTTTAAAATGATAATAAAGATTACCCGGGCTCATCCCTAAGTTTGATGCAATATGATTTGTCGTTATTGCACGCTCACCATTTTCGTTAAACAACAAAATACTGGTGTGTATTATTTTATCCTTGGTATTCATATGCTAATACTCAAATTATCTATAGGCTACATTACACTCAAAAGAGGTAAACAGTATAAACAAATATGAATCATTAAAACACTCAAACCTTGGACTGACCTGTTCAAAGAAAGTAAGTGTTTATATGCTTTATTAGCTAGGCTGCTTTGTGGCATAAACACTGTTAAACTAGCGCTAAAATCATAAATAGTGAACATTATGAAAGTTATTGCAATTTACCCGGGCACCTTTGATCCACTAACCAATGGTCATACAGATCTTATTCAACGTGCAGCTAAAATGTTTGATACCGTATTAGTTGCGGTTGCGAACAACCCAAGTAAGAAACCCTGTTTTAACCTTGAAGAACGTGTTGAACTTGCAAACTCTATTTTAAGTCACTTAGATAATGTTAAAGTCATTGGTTTTTCTGGCTTATTGGCTGACCTTGCGCGCGATCACAATGCTAATGTGCTTATTCGTGGTATTAGAGCGGTATCTGATTTTGACTATGAATTTCAATTAGCTAACATGAACCGCCGCCTGAATCCTGATTTAGAAAGTGTATTTTTAACACCCGCAGAGCGAAATTCATTTATTTCATCAACGCTCGTTAAAGAAGTAGCACGTCACAATGGTGATGTAAGCGAGTTTGTAGATCCTGTAATTGTCAAAGCGCTAAAAACTAAATTGGGCTGTGGTGCTCAATAACACTTCCCGAATTAGCGCATAACTTGTATGCGCTAATTCGGCTTTTGTATAGATGATGATTTTAATTTTTTAATTAACCAAACAAGTTTTAGCAAATCTTTATTGATAATTAGTATTAGCGCCATAGTGATATCAATAATAGGCATAAGAAAACCATACAGCATCCACAGCCACCAAAAGTCCCAATTGCCATAAAGAGTATTATCAATATACATGCTCATAAACAGTGAGGCATTGATACCAAGCCCTACAATAAGATAATAAAATCCGTACGGTATTTTACATCCTAAAAAAATACGCCACATAAAAATAACGGCAATTGTTAGTACATCAAATATAAACATCTTTAAATGCGGAGCTGCAGTAGTTATGTCCATAAATAAACTAGATGTATACGAAGCCATCATAATAAAGCTAAGGTGAACTCGGCTTTTATCTTGCTTATTAATGGCAATTGATAGAGTGAACAAAAAAGCAAAAACAAACAGCCATGTAATAAGTATTCCAAAATATTCGTTAACTGAATTTAATTGCCAAAATAGATCCTCCATTCTATTCAACTTTTTGATGAGTGTTTTTTATACGATTAAGTAAATGCCGTTTTAAAGCAACCAAACCTAAAAAATCTTTGTTAAAGATAAGTGCTAATGGCATTATCAAATCTGTAAAGTACATACCAAATACATAAACGTTCCAAAACCACCAATAATATAGAGTACCTAAAATCTCTATATCGTAATGCATAGCTAAAAATAAAGATGCGTTAATACTCAAACCAAAAACAAGATAATAAAATGCGTTAGGAATTGGGCCACAACTGCAGTACCGAAACGTAAAAATAATAATTAGAGTTACAATATCGAAGTAAAAATAGTTTAAGTGAGACACTATAACCATATCGAACAGTGTACTTAAGGTATACGAAATCATCATAATACCAGAAAGGTACATTGTATTTTTATAGGGACTGTTTATGCTTGCTGACAAATTATAAAGAAATGCAATTACAAAGAGCCATGTAATAAATATACCTACATAATCTCTAATCGCTACCAGATCCCACAGTATGTCAGCCATCATGCCCCTTTATGAATTTATTATTTCGCAACCACCCTTTTAGTTTATACAAACCTAAAATATCCTTATTGATGATTAATACCAATGCCATTGTAAAGTCGACAAAATACATTCCAAAAATATAAACTGTCCAAAACCACCAATAGTAAAGAGTACCTGCAATTTCAATATCGTAATGCATACCTAAAAATAAACATGCATTAATAAAAAGCCCTACAATTAAATAGTCAAAAGCAATTGGTACTAATTTTTTATATATAAATCGCCAAAGTATCAGGGCGCTAATAGTAGCAAGATCATAATAGAAGTAATTTAGGTGAGGATTTTCAATCAGTGGATCCATAAAAAGACTAGATATATATGAAACCATCATTATAAATGAAAGATGTGCTCTACTTTTATCATTTTTATTAATACTCGCTGATAGATTATATAAAAATGCGATTAGGAAGAACCATGTAAATAGTATTGCTACGTTATACCCTAAATCTACCAGAGCCCAAAGTATGTCAACCACTACTATTATTCCTTTTCATAATACTATTTTGGAACCATGTTTTAATTGCAGCTAAAGCTAAAAAATCTTTGTTTATAAAAAAAATAGCTACCATCATAAAGTCGGCTAAATTGACAACAATTGAATAAAATGACCAAAACCACCAAGGTTCGTAATTATCAAAAATATATACATCTAGATGCATACCAAGAAATAATGATGAGTTTATAATCAACCCTAACAACAAGTAAATCGATATAAGATTTTCAATAATGAACAACCTTAAAATAATAATGGCGAAAATAGTTGTTATATCAAACAAAAAGAGCTGAAGATACGATATGTGTTGTATATCTATAAACAGGCTTGGGGAGTAAGAAATTGACATAACAAATGATAACCATACAGCTTCTTTTCTAGGTTTGTTAATACTTATAACTAATGAGTACAAAAAAGCCATTAAAAAGCCCCACTGTACAAATGCACCTATGTAAAAAGAAATGGCTGGATTAACTAGAATATTATCCATTATTTTTGAGATTTTTGTTGAATACTAGTGACAGAATCATTAAAACATCGAACATATTTACACCAACAGAATAAACACTCCAATACCACCAAGGCTCATAGTTATACAAGACGTATAGATCGTAATGTAATATTAAGGTAAGCACAGCATTTATTATTAACGCAAAGATGATGAAGTGAAAAGCCATAGAGCGGTGAAGTACTTTAAAGTGCTCTAAAATTAATAAAGCTAAAATAGTAACAAAATCGTAGAGCATCGAGTTTAAATATAAACCTTCTAATAAGTCTATATAACCACTAGAAACATATGAGCAGAGCATAAGCGCAGATAAATAAACAGGAGACTTATTTTCTTTATTTATCGTAGAGGTCAAACAATACAGAAAGGCCATTAAAAAGCCCCACTGAGTGAAGGCTTGTACATAAACCATAAGGGGTTCAGTAACGTACATTTTCGTTACGTTGTTGGTTGTGTTTTACTCGTTTTAAACAATCGAGTTAATTTTCTTTTTATACCGTGTAGACCTAAAAAGTCTCTATCTACAATGAGAGCTACGACCATTAAAAAATCAATAATATTTACAGAAAACTGATAAACACTCCAAAACCACCAAGATTCAAGATTTTTATTAATATACACATCTAAATACATCAATAAGAAAAATATAGAATTAACAGAAAGACCTATAAGTAGGTATAAAAATGAAGGTGTAGTTTTTTTGATAAATAAAAATGCGATAGCTAAGCATAAAATTGTAGATATGTCGTAAATTGCCCAATCAAAATAAGTCGTATCGTAATATGAAAGCCAAGTAAATATATAATCTGTTGCAGTATAGGAAATCATCATAATGAATGAGCTGAGCAATAGTGTGGTATCCCTTTTAACATCTAAGCTATATACAAAGATATTAAAAAAGAATGCCATCAAAAAAGCCCACATTGAGAAGGCTGACAGCGAAAACAAACCAAAAAACTCAGCTAAAAACATTCAATACCTTGTATTACTTAGGGCGAGTGCCTGAACCACCTGAAAGGATTGCAGCGCCACCACGCTGTAATTCATTACTCGCAGCAGTCATCGCTTCTTGTGAAAAGCTCACTGTATCAGATTGCAGGGTTTTAGGGCTAGCAGTTTGTTCCATTGCAGGCTTTAATTGTTGCGTTTTGTTGTATGCTTGCATTTGTAATTGGCTATTAGCTGAAACTTGCATGTGATTGATCCTTGTAAAAGTTTTAATTATATTTGGTGCAACTTTTAACCACATTATTATGTAGATAAATGCATTACCTGTTTTAAGCAGTGATAGCTATTTTGCTATCTACCTTATAATTAGCAATCAATGTGCCAACTTTTTTTGACGCATTAAAATTCACTCAAAAATATAATCAAACCAAACAACTCCGACCAGTTTGCTGCAAATATAAAAAAACGCACAGGGATAACCGTACGTTTTTTGTATCCAGGGAGTTTAAGCTACGTATTTACACGGGATCTCCGCACGTGTACTTAGCTTCAAAATATATTCCATTGCTACTTCGTCACAATTTTCTTTACGAAGGCAAAGTTCACAATCTTTCATTACTTTTTCAGGCAAAGAGTCTTTGCTACAAAAAGTAAAACGTTGTTGTTCAAAGAAATCGGGGACACGGGTCAATACAATAACTCGGTTAAGTGCCAATTTTTTGGCTTTAGCAAGTAGGTGCTCTACAAGCTGTCTACCCTGCCCCGTCACTTTACTTTTTGGGTCTATACCCAATGAGCGTATTTCAGCAAGGCCGGTATCGTAAATGTATAACGATGCACAACCTGACACTTTTCCATTTATTTCAGTAACGGCAAACTCGTTAATGGAGTGCACCATATCGCTTTTTGCACGAGGCAGGTTTTCGCCTACCGTTGCCCAGTGCTGTATAAGTGTGGCAATTGCCTCTACATCATCTAAATTTGCATCACGTACCGTTATTTGCTGTTTTTTTTTGGCTTCTTTAACAGCGTTAGTTACTTGCTCAATAGACGTTCCGCCAAGCGCTTGACGCGCTTTTATACAAGCATCAATTTCAAGTACTGGGTAAACATCGTCTTCAAATACAGTGTTTACTGATTTGTACTGTTCAAGTGATAGCTCCTCAAGCGTTTTACCTTCGCTAATCGCAAGCTGTACAAGTACACCCACAATGTGATGCCCTTCTCTAAATGGCACACCTTTAGCAACTAAGTAATCAGCAAGTTCAGTGGCATTAGCGTGGCCGCCTTTTGCCGCTGCTAACGTTTTATCACCATTTACTTTTACGCCTTTAATACACGCTTGCGCCATATGAATACATGCAAGCCATGTTGGCATAGCGTCAAACAGGCCTTCTTTGTCTTCTTGCATATCTTTATTGTATGCAAGTGGCAACGCTTTTAATGTCATCATCATAGCGCTAAATGCACCAAATACACGTCCGGTTTTACCGCGAATAAGCTCGAGTGCATCAGGATTTTTTTTCTGAGGCATGAGCGATGAGCCTGACGTGACGTTATCAGCAAGCTCTATAAATCCGGCTTCACCCGAATTATAAAAAATCAGATCTTCAGACATACGAGATAAGTGAATCATCGAAATAGACGCACAACTTAAAAGATCTAACACGAAGTCACGATCAGATACGCCATCAAGGCTATTTTTTGTAGCCGCTGTAAAACCTAATCCGTGGGCTAATGCTTGGCGATCAATCGGATAAGCTGTACCTGCTAATGCACCACTGCCTAATGGGCAAAAATTCATGCGCGCTTTAGCATCTTGCAGGCGGCTTTCATCGCGCTCTAGCATTTCTACATACGCCATACACCAGTGGCTAAACAATACTGGTTGTGCGCGCTGTAAATGCGTGTAACCTGGCAATATTGTGCCAAGCTCTCGCTCTGCAAGCGCTACAAATTCGCCTTTTAGCTGTGCAATGGCATCTAGTAAATGATCGGCTGTATCACGGCACCATAGTCTAAAATCGGTGGCAACTTGGTCATTACGGCTTCGGCCTGTATGTAATTTTTTAGCTAAATCACCTACTTTTTCAATTAGAGCAGCTTCAACATGTGAATGAATGTCTTCTGCACCTGAAGTAGCAACTGATTGTGGATCAGCTTTAACTTCTTCAAGTAGCTCATTTAATGCAGCAACTAATTTTGTATGCTCATCACTTGAAAGTACATTTACCTGTTCAAGTGCACCAGCCCATGCCACAGAGCCAATAATATCTTGCTCTGCTAACTGGTAGTCAAAGGGAAGAGAGTCGTTAAATTGCTTAAACGCCTCATCTGGACCCGTAGAAAAACGTCCGCCCCATAATGCCATGAAATCTCTCCAAACCCTGTAGTGCCCCTTTTATAAGGGGCTATAAATAATTTACTTTTTAGCCAATGCTGAAATTCTGCTTGAAAGCGAGAATAAACGAATAAAGCCTTCAGCGTGTGACTGGTCATATACATCATCTTCGCCAAATGTAGCAAATGCTTCGCTGTATAAGCTATTTGGTGATTGCTTTTGAACCGCAGTTACTTGACCTTTATATAGCTTAAGTACCACTTCACCTGTTGCCACTTTAGAAAGTGCTTCTGCACCGGCTAAAATAGAATCTTTAAGTGGTGTAAACCAACGTCCGTCGTACACTAAATGTGAAAATTCACCACCTAGTACTTCTTTCCATTTACGGCTTGCTTTATCAAGCACTAGCTCGTCAATGGCTTGAAGCGCAGCCATAATTACTGTGCCACCTGGTGTTTCATAACAACCGCGTGACTTCATACCTACTAAACGGTTTTCTACAATATCAACACGCCCAACGCCATGAGGTGATGCAATATCGTTTAATTTAACTAAACAGTCATATGGTTTAAGTTCTTCGCCATTTACAGCAACCACTTCGCCTTCAACAACTTTTAAAGTTACTAGTTCTGATTTATCTGGTGCTTGCTCTGGAGAGTTAGTCCAAGTCCATACTTGCTCAGTTGGTTGACACCATGGATCTTCAAGCTCACCACCTTCGTGCGAAATATGCCAAGCGTTAGCATCACGGCTATAAATTTTTGTAGCAGATGCTGAACACGGAATGTCACGCTCTGCTAAGTAATCAAGTAATGATTCACGACTCGATAAGTCCCACTCACGCCATGGCGCAATTACTTTTAAATCTGGAGCAAGGGCTGCAAAACATGATTCAAAACGAACTTGGTCATTACCTTTACCAGTACAACCATGAGAAAGTGCATCAGCACCTACTTTACGTGCAATTTCAACTTGTGCTTTAGCAATAATAGGACGCGCCATAGACGTACCTAGTAAATAAGTACCTTCGTAAATCGAGCCCGTTTTAAGTGTTGGATAAATGTAATCACTTACCATTTCATCTTTTAAATCAACTACGTAACATTCTGAAGCACCTGAAGCGATTGCTTTAGCTTCTACGCCTTCAAGTTCTTCTGCGCCTTGACCTACATCCGCTACAAACGCAACAACTTCACAACCGTAGTTTTCTTTTAACCATGGCACGATAGCCGATGTATCAAGACCACCTGAATAGGCTAAAACGACTTTTTTAATTGAACTCATAGGTGTTCCTTAACAAAATTTGGATTTAGTAATGTAACTAGCAAAGCATTTTGCGCGTGCATGCGATTCTCTGCTTGTTGAATAATTTTCGATGCTGGACCATCCATTACCTCAGAGGTAATTTCAAATTCACGGTGTGCCGGTTGGCAATGTAATACCGTAGTTGCACCTGTTTGATCTAGCAATGCCTGATTTAATTGATAAGGCATATATTTTTCTTTAACTTGCTCAAGCGGTGTTGTATCACCCATTGATACCCATGTATCTGCATATACAACGTTTGCACCAACAGCCGCTTCAACACGGTCACTTACCATCACTGATGCGCCATTCATTGCCGCTATTTGCTCTGCCTTTTTAAGGATTTGCGAATCAGGCGAGCTGCCTTTTGGCGTTACAGCAACAAAATCAGTGCCAAGCGTTGCAGCTAAAAGCATTAATGAATGAGTTACATTGTTGCCCTCACCTAAGTAAGCCACTTTAAGCTCGCTCACATCGCCGTGAACTTCTTGAAGCGTTAAAAAATCAGCAAGAGCTTGGCATGGGTGGTATAAATCACACAAACTATTTACTACCGGTACTGATGCGTATTCACCTAATGTAGTTAATGTGCTGTGCTGATTTACGCGTGCAACAATACCATCGGCCCAAGTAGAAATATTAAGTGCGAAATCTTTAATTGATTCACGTGCACCCATAGCGCCATTTTGCTGATCTAAATAAACTGCATGGCCACCAAGGCGGTTAATACCTATATCAAACGATAAGCGAGTACGTAAACTTTGTTTTTCAAACAATGTTACGATTGATTTTCCCGCTAATACGTTGCTGTATTTTTCTGGTTTTGCTTTTATATCTTGCGCTAACTTTAATAAATTAAGTGCGCCTTCTTGGTCTAACTCTAAACCCGTTAAAAAATTCTCAAACATAATAAACCTATGGTGTAATCTTAGTTCCGACATGCTCGCCTTGTAGTAGAGCAGTTAAATTTTCTGGCTTTTGCCAGCTGGAAATATACACACCGCGTCGTAAATGTTGGGCAGCGTGAAGGCTGGTCTTAACTTTGACCTCCATCCCGCCCACAATTACTCCATTTGTAATTAAAGTATCAATGTGTTTTGTGTCAAGTTGATGTAACGGCTGTTTATTTTCATCAAGCACTGCTTCAACATCCGTCATAAAAATAAGCTCAGCATTTAAGTTACTAGCAATAGCCGCTGCTGCTTCATCTGCATTTACGTTGTACCAAAGCCCTTGCTCATCAAAGCCTATAGAGCTAACAATCGGTAGGCGACCGATTTTAAGTAAATCATTAACAATAGAATCGTCGTTGCTTTTACATTTACCCACTAAGCAAAGCGCTTTTAGCTTTTGATTGGCAGTAACACCTGCCTCAAAAAGGCTTAAGCCCACAGGCTTGTGCCCAGCACTAATAGCTTGAGTCATTAATTGTTTATTAGCGCAACCTGCGAGTGCACCCACTATATAAGGCATTTGCTCTGCTGGGCTAATACGTAATCCTTGGTGTTTAGCACTGGCAAAACCCGCTTGTTTTAACCATGTATCAACTAAAGCGCCACCGCCATGTACAATGACAAATTCATCATTTTTTTGCTCATTTAATACATCAAACAACGCTTTTGCTGCATTTTCTGTATTAAGTACTGCACCACCTAGTTTAATTACCCACGTTTTTTTACTCATTTAAAACGCTCCTTTTAAACCAGTGGTATGATCTAAATTCATAGAAATATTAATACACTGCAAAGCTTGTCCAGCAGCGCCTTTTAATAAGTTATCAATAGCAGACATCACAATTAACTGCGTTCCTTGTTGCTGCCAGCCAATATCAACAAATGGCTGCTTAGCTACACCTTTAATTGAAGGTACTTTATCGCCTAATAAACGAATTAATGGCTCGCTCGTAAGTACTTGATAAGCCGATGCAACGTTTTCCTTGGTAACGCCTGGCTTAAGCTGTACATAAATAGTTTCTAAAATACCGCGCGGAAAATTACCTAAGTGCGGTGTAAACAACACTTTGTGGCCAAGGTGTTGTTCAATTTCAGGGCCGTGGCGATGGTTAAACAAACCATAAGGTGCAAGCGACACTTCACAAAAATGCGTTCCTACACTGGCTTTACGCCCTGCGCCTGTAACGCCCGAAACCGCATTAATAATAATACTTTCGCTACTCAATAAGCCTGCTTGCTTAAGCGGTTTTAGCGCATTAAGCGCTGCTGTTGGGTAACAACCTGCAACAGCAATTAGCTTTGCATTAGCGATAGCATCATGGTTCCACTCAGCTAGACCGTAAGCCGCTTCATTTAAAAGCTCTGGATGTTGATGCTCAAAACCATAGTAAGTAACGTAGTCGTCATTGCTTGCTAAACGATAGCCACCAGATAAATCAAATACCTTTTTACCCATAGCTAAAAATTGCGGCGCTAGATCAACACTTACTTTGTGATCGGTACATAAGCATACGTAATCAGCATCACTTTGAATGTCATCAAAAGCTGATACGCTAAGAGGAAGTAAAGGGCAGTCTAGTAAGCCAAGGTGCTCTGGGTATAAATCACTTAGCAATTTATTTTTATCTAAGCTACCCTCAGATACATAACAGCCTGTTAAAGTTAAGTTTGGATGCTTAGCAACTAAACTTGCTAACTCTGCGCCGCTGTATCCGCTTGCGCCAATAATCACTACATTCATTTGTTACTCGTTATCTTAAAATTAATTACTACTTATCTATAATGTTCGCTTAAACTAGCTTAGACGCTAATTAAGTCTTTTTTATTAATGAATTTTGATTATCGTCGCATTATTTTCATGGCGTTACTTTTAATATATTTATGCTTAAAAAGTGAATTGATATTCATCATAAATACTTTTATATTGTTATGCAATTAAATTGAATAATAATTTTGGATTTTTTTATGCCTTTGCCTTCGTTTATTTCCATGTACCAACAATTGATTGCAGCCCCTTCAATTAGTGCTATTGAAGACAACCTGTGTATGAGCAATAAAAACGTAATTGAACTCCTAGCCAGTTGGTGCGAAACAATCGGTTTTACGTGTGAAATTATAGAATTAGAAGGAGGTAAAGGGCGCTATAATTTATTAGCAAAACGCGGAGAAGGTGATGGCGGATTAATGCTAGCTGGTCATACCGACACAGTGCCTTTTGATGACAGTCGTTGGAATCATAATCCATTTAAACTTACCGAACTCGATAACAAATTGTATGGGCTAGGAAGTATTGATATGAAAGGCTTTTTTGCTTTTGTATTACAAGCGATTAGTGAACTTGATGAAAAGCAGCAAACTCAGCCTATTTTAATCCTTGCCACCGCCGACGAAGAAACAACGATGGCTGGTGCACAACAAATATGTAAGCACCCGAATTTAAAACCTGCGCGTTGTATAATAGGCGAACCTACTGATATGACGCCAGTATTTATGCACAAAGGCCATATGAGTACAGCAATAAGAGTGGTTGGTCGCTCTGGGCATAGCTCCGATCCCGAACGTGGTCTTAACGCCATTGAAGTAATGCATAAAGTGATTACAAAATTGATGATCTTAAAAGAACAATTAAAGCATAAGTATTCAATAAACCACTTCGAAATCCCTTATCCAACATTAAACTTAGGTAATATTCATGGCGGCGATAACGCGAATAGAATTTGTGGTTGCTGTGAAATGCATATAGATATGCGCCCATTACCAGGTTTAAGTGTACAAGAACTACAAGCATTAGTACTCGATGCAACGAAAGAGATAAATCAGCAATACCCAAATGCGGTGAGCGTTATTGATTTACATGAACCAATACCGGCATTTAGTGGGAGCACCGACAGTGCTTTAGTAAAAATGGCTGAAAAAATAGCGGGGCAAAAAGCGGTCGCAGTAAATTACTGCACTGAAGCGCCGTTTATCCAGCAACTCGGTTGTGAAACGATTGTAATGGGCCCAGGCTCAATTAACCAAGCACACCAGCCTGATGAATTTTTAGCGATGGAAAAAATAAAACCATCACAACAAATAATCACTGATCTTATAAAAGCAAATTGCTTTAGCTAATAAGATTACAATAAAGGCGCCAATTGGCGCCTTTATTAATACAGAACTAAGGCCTAATCACCTTTAACTTCTAAGTTAATAAACTTAACTAGCTCTTCAGGTTGCCCTACTAGCATCATAACTTGTTGGTTAATTTCCATCATAGTTTTACCTTCAGGTAGCTTTGCAGACACACTGAATGAATTCAAACCTTTCGCAAAGCTAGTTAAAGCCTCTGCAATATCTTCAGTTACAGGAGCTTGTTGTAACTGTTGCTCTAGCGTCATTTCCATTTGCTCAAGCGTCATACCTTGCTTTTCAAGCTCGCTTGAGAGTAAATCTTTTAATTTACCCTGGTTATTTAAGGCAAAGCTAACATTACGCGGCTCTAATTTACTCATTGCTTGCATAACAAGTGTTTGCTGCTGTAATTCTTGCTCATACGTCAGCGGTTGATCACCCGCTTCTTGCTGCGCCTTGCTAATAGCCAATGAAGCATCCATTAACGCTTTTGAATTAGCTAAACCCATATCCATATTAAAACTAACAATGTCTTTTGCATCAAGCTTAACTACTACATCACTATTGCCAGACTCTTCATCGTAATCAAGTGATGAATGTAAGTCGTAACTTGCCGACGCTAACATTTCGTTTGTATCAGCTGGTAATTTTGATACGAAGCTTTTATCAAACTGAAAGCTTTTTACATCAAATGATGTATGTGGTGATATTTTATCCGGCTCGTAGCCAGTTATTTCAATGCTTTGAATATTAGCAACATTGTCACCTTCAGGGCTTATTACTTCCATGTTTGTTATTTCTACACTCTTTGAAATAACACTTGCCGATAAACCAGCGTATTTAAATGTAGCGCCAGTTTGCTCGCTTACTAAAGCAAGTTGCTTATCTACTTCTGCACGCACTTCTTGAGTTGCTACGTAGTTTGCGTAACTAACACCACCCACGCCTGCGGCCACAAGAGCTGCAACTATAACTAATTTTTTCATGTCATTTCCTTATTTAATTCTTTCTATAAAGTGTCTCAACTTAAGAGTAACACTGAAGAACATCACCGATAAGTGTTAATTAATCAAACTAAGTAACTCATGTACGGTTTTTACAGGGGTAATTTTAGCGCCTAGCCCTTCCATCGATTTATGGTAATTGCGAAATGGAATATATATTTCTATAAAACCATGTTGTGCAGCCTCTTTAACACGCGGTACACCACTGTCTATTGGGCGTACATCGCCGTTTAAGCTAAGTTCTCCCATAATACACGTGGTACGAGGTACAACAAATTCGTTTAAACTGCTAAGTAACGCGGTTACTAATGCTAAATCGATGCAGGTTTCTGTCTCATCAATTCTTAAACCACCCACAATATTAAAAAACGTATCGTGAAATATTTTAGTTTTAGTATGCTTACGTAATATACCGGTCAGCATTTTTATACGATTCATATTTAAACCAACACAAACACGCTGCGGAAATTCAGCTTCTGTTTCGGTAGTTAAACATTGAATCTCAAGCAATAAATTACGATTCCCTTTACGAATACAGGTAATAGTAGAGCCAGGTGAGTCGGTGGTTGAACCCGATAAAAATATTTCACTTGGATTATCAACGCTTAACATTCCACGTTCACACATTTTAAAAATGCCAACAGTATCAATATCACCAAAGCGGTTTTTATTTGCCCTAAGGGTTCGTATTTGCCCATCGTTGGTATCTATGTGTAAAAGCGCATCAACAATATGTACAAGTGTTTGAGGGCCTGCTATTTCGTTATTTTTATTTACGTGAGCAATAATGAACATGGTTACATCATTTTGCTTACAGTACTGGGTTAATGCTTGGGCGGCGCTTTTTACTTGCGAAGGCGAACCTGGGCTACCATTTGCCGTATCGGTTACAACAGCTTGAATAGAGTCAATAACAGCAAACTTAATTTTATTTTTCTCGAGCTCTTCGATGATGGTTTCAACGCTCGTTTCAGAAAGTAAATAAAGCTCGTCCGGGTTATAGTTTAACTTTAAACGATTTACCCTGTTTTTAAACTGCGATAAAGATTCTTCTGCCGTACAGTAAAGTGACGGCATCCGTTGTGACATTCTCGCCACTAGGTCAGATAGCAAAGTTGTCTTACCCGCCCCCGGATCGCCCGAAATTATATTAACAGAGCCAGTAGTCACCCCGCCGCTTAGTACGCGATCAAGCTCGCCGATTTCAGTTAGCTGCTTTTCAGCCTCTGATGTAGCAATATCATTGATTTTTTTAGAGCCACCACCAACACCACCAGCATAACCACCAACGTTTGCTCGTATTGATGCTTTTTTACTGTGCCCTGCTGAAGGCTTAAATTCCGCTAATGTGTTCCACGCACCGCAGCGACATTGACCCTGCCAACGTTGATAGTTCATGCCACATTCGGTACAAACAAATTCTACTTTTGCCGCTTTAGCCATTGATAACTTTACCTACTATTCTTTAATTAAAAAAAATTCTTACTATTAAGCGCTTATTTTGCCATTTCAGGCATTTACTTAGCAACAAACTCTTGCCTGCTTAAAAATCTAGCGTCACAATCAATAAATACACATGGTGTTTCTTTTTAGCTATAATTTAGGGCATACTTTTTGCTTTGTAATAGTTTAAAGTAACTTGCCAATAAAATGGCAGACAACACACACATAACAAGAGCTAAACAGTAGTAACTCAAATAATCGTACCTATATTAATAACATAGCGCGATTTAACGTTTATTGAACTTCTAATAAATGGACTTAACAGTATACCTACTTTTTCAATTAGACGGTGATGGTTTTATAAATGGCTGATGACATAATGCTCAAACACGAAGACCTCGTGAATGAGTTAAAAACATATTTAGGCAACGCTAAATTTGATCTAATTTTCAAATCAAAAACCGCAGGGTTAACTAAACCTGAGCAATTTTTAATGAAAATGGAAATGTCGCGTTTATCTCAGCCAGTGGCACGTTTTGTTGATCTTCGCGGATTAGTGACAGGCCAAGTAAAACCATATGAGCATAACGGCAAGCAACACTTTATGGATGACACAGCCATTGAAGTGTTTGAAAAAGCGCTTAAACAACATGGTGAATACACCTTAGCTGTTTACGAAGCCGTAATGAATACAGAAAATAACCACCGCGTATTACAAAAACAAGCAGCCGAAAAATCAGAGTTACAAGAGTTAGAAAATAACTTAAACACTGAAGTAATTAAGTTTGCCTCTTACGAGAGCCGCCGTGAAGAGCGGATGAATTACTCAATAAAAGTAACGATTGATTACAAAGATAAAAAGAACATTGCTGCTAGCACCTCAGATATATCTTTAAGCGGTTGTAAAGTTAAGCTTGCAACGCGCTACTCTATAAAAAAAGGCGAACTCATCGCAATGCGCTTAGTAGGCCTTGAGCAAGACTTTGAACTTGGCCTAAAAAACGGTATTCAATACGAAGTTGTTGCAGTAGAAAATATCTCTCGTGAATTTAATCACATCCGTTTAAAGCGCACTTATATAGAAAACAACGATGCCTTTAATGACTTTTTAGAAAGTTTTATTCATGGTAATAAGCGTCGTTATAAAGTAAATCTAGATAATACGCTCGATGCTGTAGTATCAAAGGGGTATGAGCAGTACTACATTCCTCGCGTAACGTCATTATATGTGTTTTTAAGTAAAAAAAAGGAGCAATATTACCCAAGCCTCAGCCTTACCACTGAAAATAATATTTTTATTCAGCGCTACTTTACCGATGAAAAAAAAGTACCGTGTTTGTACAATATACTTAATCATCAGCGTATTACACAATTACTAACTCAAATTACCGCAGTAAAAGAAGATTACCTCTATACATTTACACATATATCATCAGGTAAAATTTATTACTACTCAGCGACGCGTACAGAGTTAAATAACAACCCTAAATTACGTGATCTATTTTTAGGTTTTGGTAGCCAAAAAGAGAGCTGGCAGTGCTTTAAAATACAAGTAATGCCAAGTCATCCAGATGATTCTTTTATACCGCTTTCACTACCTAATAGTGCCGGTGAAAATATAGAAAAATTAAATAAGCCACCTTCACCTCGTGTAAAAGGCCTTATAAAAGATGTTAAGTATATTGTTGTACTTACAAATATTGGCAATAAAGCTGAACAAGCAAATTATAAACAACTTACTTTTGATAAAGCATTAGTAAATCAGCTTAAGCACTTTGGCCACGCAAAACACAAAACACCACCCTACTTAGATATTGTGCCACTTGAATACGTAAATTTACGCTCGCATAAGCGCTATCTTTATAAAACACCAGTTAGTGTCACTATTAATGATGAGGTATTTAACGGCTATACACGTGACTTTTCGGTAATGGGTTTGCAGTTAGAGTGCGAACAACCTGCCACATTTAAAAAAGGCGATATAGTACTTTTAGCATTCCCTGAACTTCAAAAAATAACTAAAAAGCATAAGCTTAGTGAACTAAAGTACGAAGTAATGGCCATCAGTAAGTCATTTACTACTATTAACCTAAAAGCAAATCGTATTGCTGATTTACCCCATGCTGGCGTGACCTTTTTCACTCAGCTAATAGAAGGTAATAAAGACAAACTTAAAGTATCTGAAGAAGCACCTAAAGTAGAAGGCTTATCTACCGCACTTAGAAATATGGTTACAAAAAGCGTTTGCCAATTTCCGCTATATTTACACAAAGAAGCTGCACACTTTAAAACCGGCGCAATTGGATATGGATTATACGCCAGCCCTATTCACGTAATTTTGCAAAACTTTGGTTTATTAAGTAACAAAACTGACTTTTCGAGCATTCTGACTGAAGAGCAAATTATTAATGTAATAACACCAAATATTAAAGATCGCAGCCGCCAAGATGCACCACTTGCTTTTACACTTGCTATTAACTTCGATCCTCGAAAAGGCAGTATTGAAGAGGCTATTGTTAGCCAATGCGCTTTAGGTGAAGACTACTCAAGCTTTTATAAACAAATTAGTAAAGGTATTACATCGCAACTTATATTCGTAATGCGTTTGTATATATCGCGCACAGGTCGCCCCGATACTGATTATCTTTCTAATGAGCTAAAATACGTAAGTCAGTACGCAATGCACAAAGCTAAAGATTTAGAAGAAGCCTTATGGGCCGTAGCTGGTGTGGGTGATGTAGTAGATATAACTGAAGAAGCGCTAAGCCATTTAGAACTAAAAAAAGAGCAAGTAGCACAAATGAGCCGCCGTAAGCTTATTTGGTTAAACCGCTTACGTTAAGCGGTTTAACTTAATTTATTTTAAAGTGTTGGTTGTTTTTCTAACGGAATAGCCAACATATACAACAATTGCAATAATGACCCATCACAAATAGCCGCCTGTGCTTGCTCAACCACTTTTGGCTTACCATGTACGGCCACACCTAGGCCTGCTTTTGCCATCATGACTAGATCATTTGCGCCATCTCCAATAGCTACAGTTTGTGCTTTTTTAAGCCCTAGCTTTTGCTGAAGTGACTCTAAAACGACCGCTTTTTGCTGCGCATCGACAATCGTACCCAGTACTTTACCTGTTAGCTTGTCGTTTTTAAATTCGAGCACATTAGCGTGCACTTCATCTAAATTAATCAGCTCTTGTACACGCTCTGCAAAAGGCACAAAACCACCTGAGGCAATCGCCAAATACCACTTATGTTGCTTTAAAATTTGGCACAGTATTTTAATACCAGGCATTAATGGTAATGTACTTTTCAGCTCTTCAATTAAGCTTTTTTCAATACCTTCAAGCTTAGCTACACGCTGATATAAACTCTCACTAAAATCAAGTTTACCCGCCATTGCAAGTGCAGTTACAGAGGCAACTTCATCGTATACGTTCGCAAGGCGTGCTATTTCGTCTATGCACTCAATAGTTATTGCAGTTGAATCCATATCCATAACCAATAAACCTGGCTCATATAAATTAGGCGGCGTAGCAACTTGCACTAATTGACAATCAAGCGTGTTTGAAAATTCTTGTAGTACTAAAGGGTTTATAGTTTTATCTGCATTTTGCGCGTAAAAACACAGTGCTGGTGCAAGCCCTAAATCAGGTTGGTATTGGCATATAGCGGTGACGTTTTGGTTATGTGTCGCTAAAAAGTCAACAATATTGGCAATGTGTTTTTCTGCAAAATCACCTGCAAATGCGATGCTAAATAAGCCTAATGCTTTGTTTGGAATATAATCGAGAGGTGTAGATACACCACCACTATAGCTAAACCATTTATTTAGAATTAAGTGTTGTAATGGTTGCTCAGCAGCTTGCTGTGCCATGTTGATTTGCGACATGGGATCTCCGTGTTTATTTTTATTTTCCTGATAGTTGGCATCTCAAAACTGCTATTCTCAACACTAAATTCGCCATCAGGTGGGGTTTAAGGTTATAGTTAGTGTAGTTGTAACATCAAATCAAAATGCTGTCAGTAGCATAAACGGTGACTATGAAAAATAACCATATTAAAAACCCTATAAGCGCATCCCAAAGAAAGCGACTCGTTCGCTTAATTCTTGCGGCTGGCTGTTTTGTATTACTAAGCTGGGTGGGTGTTAATAGTAGCTTTCAGAGTCACCAGTTACTTTACGATAGCGCCGACAGCACCGCAAAAAGCCTCACTCAGTTTATGGCTTTAAATGTTAAAACACCTTTAATCGAAAAAAATAAACCCCAGCTCAATGCAATTTGTAACGATATAAGTAAAGATGAGTTCGTGCTTTCGGCCACTATTTACGATCAACAGGGGATTTTATTAGCCAGTAGCGACAATTGGCAGTCGCACCATGTTTATGGTCAACTTTCTGATTCTACCCCCGGAATAAGTAAGTTAAAAACACCTTTTATGGAACCTGTTATAAGCGATGATGACCGCCCTATAGGTTTTGTATCTATTACTTATTTAACTCGCGCTGCAATATCCGACAGCCATAATCATTTTCATGACTTAGGCAGGCAGGTTTTATTAATGCTAGTGATTGCTTGTATATTTACGTGGCAGTTAGGACGAGGGTTAAAACGTTGGCAGGTAAATCGTTATATGCAAAAAACATCTGAGCAAGAATAGTAAAGCTGCTTTGCAAGCGTCTCTCTTTCACTATGTGGCTTTAAACTACATAACGCGTTAAATACATCAGGTATATGCAATGGCGTGTTAATCTCCCCTTGGTAGCCATTTAAAGGCATTGAAGGTGAATCTGTTTCAAGCACTAAGTGCTCGGGCTCAATAGCGGCAATAACAGCACGGGTTTTAGCTGCACGCTCATAGGTAATAACACCGCCTACGCCAAGCTTAAAGCCCTGTTTGATATAATACTTCGCTTGTTGGATTGAACCTGAAAATGCATGAATCACTCCCCCATTTTTTGGCTTACAACGTTTAAACGATTGTGCAATTAAATCATGGCTTTGTCTGTGATGTACAATGAGCGGTAAGCTTAGCTCATTAGAAAGCCCTATTTGCTGTTCAAATAAATAAGTTTGTTTAGAGAGGTTTTCAATGCTTCGATCAAGCCCACACTCACCAATGGCCACCAGCTGATGCTTATTTGTAGTTGCAAAGTCAAATAACGCTTCTATGTGCGATTCTTTATGTTGCTCTAAGAAGTAAGGATGTAGCCCTGCCGCTATTTTTATACTTGGATAGGTTACTTTGAGCTTTATAAGAGTATGCGATTGAGCAAGCGTAATACCCGGCACAACGAACTGATTAACTCCCTTTGCTACACACTCGGTTATCAGCGATTCACGACTTGAATCAAACTCACTAAAATCGAGGTGGCAATGAGAGTCAATAAATTGCACGGTTACTTACTCATCTATTTATTAAGGGTTTAAGCGTGTAATTTGCCAGCTGTTATCTGCTTGGCGCTGATACATAAAACGGTCATGTAAACGATGCGCCCCACCTTGCCAAAACTCAATTTTAGTGGGCACTACACAATAACCGCCCCAAAAATCAGGTAATGGAATTTCACCTTTAGCAAACTTGTTTTTCATATTAGCAAAGGTTTCCATTAGTACTTTACGTGATGACACCGGACGACTTTGAGCTGATGCCCACGCTGCTAATTGGCTTTCTTTAGGACGAGATAAAAAGTACTTTGCCACAGCAGAAGTAGGTAATGGTTTAGCCTCGCCATAAACAATAACTTGGCGTTCCATGTGATGCCAAGGAAAGTGCAAGGAAATTTTGTTATTGCCTTTAAGCTCCTGCGCTTTACGCGAACCTGTATTGGTAAAAAATACAAAGCCGTTATCATCCAGATGCTTTAAAAGCACTATACGCTGTGAAGGCTGACCGGTTTCATCAACAGTTGCTACAACCATCGCTGTTGGATCGGGTAATTGGCTTGCTACAGCATGCTCAAGCCATGTTTCAAACTGCTTGAATGGGTCATCTTGCAAGTTATCTTCGCTTAACGCGTCTTGCAGGTATTCACGGCGGATATCTTCGAGTTTCATAACAAATCCTTTAAATAAAGACTTAGAAAAGAGCTTAGGGTAGCGAGCTTAAAACAATAGATATTGAGTAATAACAAGTATCGAGTCTCAGGTATATACGATAGAAATAGCACCGAGTCTCGGGTGTATCGTTGGGTTTCGTTTCACTCAACCCAACCTACAATGTAAAACATTGCATCTGCAAGTGTAGAAGTGCTGACAAGACGGAGTGCTTTTTTATGCCAAGGAGCATACATTTAGTATGTGACTTAGGCTAAAAAAGCACGACAACGCAGTCAAAGCGAACTACACGCAGCAGACGGTTCACCTAAGTAGTTTAGCCTAAGACAAGGCATCCAACCCGACTTATCCCTATGAGCATACGGTTTGTATGTGATTAGGGTAAGCCGGGGTGGATAACGCAGTATTAGGTTAAAATACGACGGTGATTACATTTGCTCCATGACTTCAATGCCTAGCAAATCTAATCCCGTTTCTAATGTTCTTGAAACCAAATTACACAACACTAAACGGCTATCGCGCGCGCTTGGCTCTACGCCTTCTTTAAGTACTGGGCAGGCTTCGTAAAATGTCATGTATAAGCTTGCAAGCTCGTATAAGTAACCACATAGTACGTGCGGTGTTGCTTCGCTGATCATTAAATCAAGTACTTCTTCGAGCTGTAGTAGCTTAAGTGCAAGTGCTTTTTCTTGAGGCTCAACAATTGCAACGTCTGAATTTAATGTAGCAGCATCAACACCTGATTTGCGGAAAATACTGCGTACGCGTGTATAAGCATATTGTAAGTAAGGAGCGGTTGCGCCTTCAAAACTTAGCATGCTGTCCCAGTTAAAAATGTAATCACTGGTACGGTGCTTAGAAAGGTCGGCATATTTAACTGCGCCAATACCTACTTTACGGGCAATTTCGCTGCGATCGCTATCACTTAAATCAGACTCACGTTCAGCTAATTTTGCTGCTGCGCGGTTAATTGACTCTTCTAATAAATCAGCAAGTTTTACTGTGCCACCAGTACGTGTTTTAAATGGTTTATTATCGGCGCCCATCATGGTGCCGAACGGGCAAAACTCGTAGCTTGTTTCGTCTCTTAATAAACCAGCTTTACGCGCTGTTAGCTCTACTTGGTTAAAGTGTAGATTTTGACGTGCATCTACAAAAATTAAGATGCGATCAGCACCTAATTTATTTGAACGGTAGTCACATGCCGCTAAGTCTGTTGTTGCATATAAAAAACCACCGCCAGATTTTTGTACGATAAAGGCTGATGGCTCGCCATCTTTATTAGCTAGCTCATCTAAAAACACCACTTGCGCGCCTTGCGACTCTACGGCAATGTTTTTATCTTTAAGTAGGCTAATAATATCGTTAAGCTCTGCATTGTATGCGCTTTCAGCCATAATATCGGCTTGGGTAAGCGTTACATTTAAACGCTTGTATACTTCTTCAGAGTGTTTAACTGAGGTGGCTATAAATAGTTTCCAAAGTTTTTCACAATGCGCATCGCCGCCTTGTAATTTAACAACGTAGTCACGTGCTTTATCTGCAAAGCCTTCTTCGTCGTCAAAGCGTTTTTTAGCATCGCGGTAAAAAGTTTCTAAATCAGCAAGCGCAACAGTATCTAAGTCAACGCCTTGGCTAATTTGATCTTCTAAATGCGCGATTAACATACCAAATTGCGTACCCCAATCACCCATGTGATTTTGACGTACAACCGTATCGCCTCTAAATTCAAGCGCACGTACAATTGAGTCACCAATAATAGTTGAACGTAAATGACCTACGTGCATTTCTTTAGCTAGGTTTGGTGATGAATAATCAACAACAACTTTTTGTGGCTTAGCGTGCTCGTTTACAGCTAGTTTTGCATCATTGTTAGCCGCTTTAACGCTTTGCGCTAAAAACTCAGGCTTTAAATGGATATTAATAAAACCAGGACCCGCAATTTCAGTCTTTTGTGCAATATCGCTTACATCAAGGTTATCAATAATTTTTTGTGCAAGCTCACGTGGATTGCTTTTCATTTTTTTAGCTGCGCCCATGGCTGCATTAATTTGGTAATCACCAAATTGTGGACGCGTGCTTTGCGTTACTGCCGGGTTTGTGTCTTCAGGTAAGCCTGCACCGACCATAGCTGCAATGGCTTTTTCAATTAAAATAGTACGAATATTCATATTTTTTTACCTTTATAAACCCGCCAAAGCAGGTTTTCTTTTAATTCTTGTAAATGAGCTCTAGTTTTCGCGTGTATGGCTAAACGTTACTTCTGGGTAACGCTCGACCGATAAGTTAAGGTTTACACGGCTCGGCGCAATGTAAGTTAAGTTATCACCGCCATCGAGTGCTAAATTGCTTTCGCATTTACGTTTAAATTCTTCAAACTTTTTAACGTCATCACTGCTTACCCAGCGTGCCGTATTCACGTTTACGCCTTCATAAATAGCATCAACGTTATATTCTGCTTTTAAACGTGCTACAACCACATCAAACTGAAGTACGCCTACCGCGCCTACTATTAAGTCGTTATTAATAAGTGGTCTAAATACCTGTACAGCCCCTTCTTCAGAAAGCTGTACTAAGCCTTTTAATAATTGCTTTTGCTTAAGCGGATCGCGAAGGCGAATACGACGAAATAGTTCAGGGGCGAAGTTAGGAATACCACTAAATTTAAGTTTTTCGCCTTGCGTGAACGTATCACCAATTTGAATTGTACCGTGGTTATGCAAGCCAATAATGTCCCCAGCGAAAGCATCTGCGGCACGTTCACGATCGCCCGCCATAAAGGTTACCGCATCAGAAATGCTCACTTGCTTGCCAATTCGCACGTGATTCATTTTCATGCCTTGGCTGTACTTACCCGATACAATACGCATAAATGCAATACGGTCACGGTGTTTAGGGTCCATGTTGGCCTGAATTTTAAATACAAACCCGGTAAAGTTTTCTTCAGTTGCAACAATTAGTCTGTCTTCGGTTTCACGTGGTAATGGCGTTGGCGCCCACTTAGTTAAACCATCTAACACGTGATCAACACCAAAGTTACCAAGTGCGGTACCGTAATAAACTGGCGAAAGCTCACCGGCTAAAAACAAATCTAAATCAAATTCGTTTGATGCACCAATAACAAGCTCAAGCTCATCACGTAACTGCGCAGCTAAGTCTTCACCAATGGCAATATCTAACTCTGGATTATCAAGGCCTTTAATTGTACGAACATCTTGAATTTTATGACCTTGGCCCGTTTTATATAAAACAGCTTCATCATTATGAATGTGATAAACACCTTTGAATTCTTTACCACAACCAATTGGCCAAGTAATGGGTGCACAGGCAATATTTAGCTCTGTTTCAACTTCGTCCAGCACTTCCATTGGGTCGCGAATATCACGGTCACATTTGTTCATAAACGTAACAATAGGTGTGGTACGCAGGCGTGTAACTTCCATTAGCTTACGGGTACGGTCTTCTACACCTTTAGCCGCATCAATAACCATTAAGCACGAATCTACTGCTGTTAATGTACGGTACGTATCTTCAGAGAAATCTTCGTGTCCTGGCGTATCAAGTAAATTAACAAGTGCGTCGTTATATGGAAATTGCATTACAGACGTAGTAACTGATATACCACGCTCTTTTTCCATTTCCATCCAGTCAGATTTAGCATGCTGGTTAGAGCCGCGACCTTTTACAGTACCAGCTCTTTGAATAGCTTGTCCGAATAACAATACTTTTTCGGTAATCGTTGTTTTACCAGCATCCGGGTGAGAGATGATAGCAAAGGTCCTTCGCTTGCTGATTTCATTGATAATAGTCTGGTCTGCCATTGATAAATTCTTTTAGTTTATATGCGGGGTTGAATGCATTTTAATAAGCGTCTGCGAGTAAACCCGTTATGTTGATCGTAATTAACTACTATTCTCGCTGATTTTCACGTTGCAAACAGCTGATAATAAAGCGTCAATAGTTGATTTTTTAATAATGGCAATTGTAACAGGAGTCGGTATAAAAGTGTGCTATCTACTTAAAAATATCTTAGCTTTAAAATAAATGTGTACAGCAAGCGATATTTAAACGACCTACAATTTGCTCGTAGATCGTTTAAATAAAAATGAGTAGTTACTTAACAACATCAATAGTAGGTACAACCGACATTCCAACACGTAGTTGACTAAGTAAAGGCTGCTTAGCATCTAAACTAATCTTTACCGGTAGGCGCTGCGCTATTTTAGTAAAGTTGCCTGTCGCATTATGCGCACCAATAGTGGAGTAACTTACACCACTTGCTGGACTTAGACTGTCAACGTGTCCTTTTAATGTCACGCTTGGCAATGCATCAACTTTAATTAGTAACTTTAAAAGATGTAAAACTATGTAAGTTTTTTAAACAGCGAATTAATATTATATCCATGTAACTTGTTAAATTTAAATAACTTAAACATAAAAAAAAGAGCTAAAGATCATGCAACTAATGATTGTAATTTAGCCACCAAGACCGCTATAAGCTTGTGTAATCAGGTCGTAACGCATATTATTGGCAGATTGCATGGAGGATAAGTCGTTTGGTCATGAAAACCAGTAAGTTAAGTATAAGATTATTATGGTATATAACACCTCTTGTTATTCTGCCACTGCTATTTTTAGGTGGCTTTACGCTCACCAATGTCACTAATTCAACACAAAAACAAGCTGATTTAATAATGAGCCGTTTTGTTGAGCAACAACAGCAAAAAATATTCAACTATATCGACTCTTTTCACTCTACTGCAAAACTACTTTCAAATTCGCCAGTACTTAGTGACTTTTTAGCAAACGATATTAGTGCCAACGGTAATTACACCCGAAAACTTGGCGCGCTTATGGATGTATTTGCCAGTTACAGCGAAGCTTATCCAGATATAATTAGCATTAATTTAGTTTCAGCAAGTGGGAAAAGTGATGCCTACTACTCTAATAACCTAACAACAGCGCCTAAAAGCTATCCATTTTTTAATCGAGTATTGCAAAGTAATTTAAGTACACAGCAATTTATGATTCAAAAGGACGATGGCACCACGAGCTTATATTTCATTCAACGAATTGACAGCGTTGATTACTACTTGAAACGTCCACAGCAGCTTGGTTTTATTGTAATACATATAGAGCCTTCAATACTCAACTCCAGTATTTTAGAAGCGCCATATAACAACACACTTAATTTAATGTTGACCAAAGACGGGAAAATTTTATTTAGCTCCGACTACAACATGCGCGGCCAATACATAAGCGAATATGAACTTAACCAAGTACATGATCTTGCCGATATAGGCATGCTTTCTACCATTGAACTCTCAAGCATAGATAAAATAGAGCGAATGATTTTTGCCGTACAAATGCCCGGTGGATATTATTACGTTTCAACCATTCCCAAAGGTGTGCTTTATCAATCTGGTAAAGCCATAAGCTTAATAACAGGCTTAATTGTTATTATTTCGATAATCACCCTGCCAATATTAATTTTTATAGTGGTACGTAATTTATTACTTAATCCAATTGAATTACTAGGTGCTGCAAGCCACCGTGTTGGTGATGGCGATTTGTCGGTGCACTTACCAGCTCATACAAATGACGAAGTGGGTGTTTTGTTTAACGACTTTAACCACATGGTTAATCAAATTAGACACTACCAGCAGCAGCTTGAAGAATATAAACACCACCTTGAAGATAAAGTAGAAAGTCGTACTAAAGCACTTGAAGCCATGAACAGCCAACTAGAGCTTGCAATTGGCCAAGCCGAGCAAGCTAATCAGCTTAAAAGTCGTTTTTTAGCTAATATGAGTCACGAAATACGAACGCCACTTACGGCTATTATGGGCTTTACAGAGCAGTTACTCCACAACGACAAAGTAGCCAACGACAAACAACATCTAAGCACTATTTTACGTAATTCAAAACACTTACTAGAGTTAATAAATAACATACTCGACTTATCTAAAATTGAAGCTGAAAAGCTAGCTGTCGATTTGTCTGCGTTAAACGTAGTACAGCTTGTGCATGACATTGAATCGATTATTCAACCACTGGCACAAGAAAAACAATTAACCCTTAATATTGATTACCAACTGCCGCTACCTCGCACCATTTATAGTGATGTGACCCGCTTAAAACAAATACTTATAAATATTGCAAATAACGCTGTTAAATTTACCGAAAATGGCAGTGTGTCTATTTGCGTGCATTATTTACAAGCAAGTCAAAAGCTAGAATTTGTAATTAAAGATACCGGCATTGGGATGTCTGAGCATCAAATAGAGCGTGTGTTTAAACCGTTTGAGCAAGCCGATGCCACAACCACACGTCGTTTTGGTGGTACAGGCCTTGGGTTGTGTATTTCTAAAAATTTAGCACTGTTACTTGGTGGCGATGTAACGCTTGAAAGTGAAGTTGGCGTTGGTAGCCGCTTTACAATTAGGGTGTCGTGTCAGTTATCTGATGATCAACCAATGCTTGAGTTTTTAACGCAAGAAAGCCAGTTAATACCAGAGAAAGACCCTCTCTTATCGTTTGCGACCAATAACTTTGAGGCTAATATTTTAGTCGCTGAGGATAACCCTGATAACCAACTATTAATTAAATTATTACTGCAAACTTGGGGCCTTGAACCCGATATTGCTAGTAATGGCGCACAAGCTGTAGAAATGGCACTCGTTAATGACTATCAGCTTATTATAATGGATATGCAAATGCCTGTAATGGGCGGATTAGAAGCGACTAAAATGCTTCGTCATGCAGCATACGATGGCCCCATTATTGCCCTTACTGCTAATGTAATGAACCACGATATAGGCACTTACCTAGAAGCTGGCTGCAACAAAGCACTCGCTAAACCCATTGATAAAGATGCTCTGGAAAATGTACTCGTAAGCTACCTACATCTTGAAAAGGATAATCAAAATAAGTGGGACAGCTTATTAAAAAGCGAAAAGTTTCAGCAAATTACTGATAACTATTTAGCCAACTTACCTACTTATTTAGAAGAAGTTAAAACTCTGCAACATTGTAATGACTGGGAAGCATTAAGAAGTATAGCGCACAGTATTAAAGGTAGTTCTGGATGCTTTAATTTTGATGAGATTTACCACAGCGCTGTGGCACTTGAAGAAAATTTAAAAAGTAACAATAAAGTGCCAAGAGACGAGCTAGTAAATAAATTAATAGCAGCCATTGAGCAAGCAATTAGTGGCAAAGTAACCTAAAAGAAAACTTACAAAATAGTACAAGTTCGGTGCGTTAGTGCTCTATGCTTAAAACGCTAACCACCGACTTTAATTATGAAAAGTTTAAACCTAATGCCATGCCCATTAAAATAGCGTCTTCAAAGCCATTTTTGGCCGGATTATCACTTGGATAGTAGTTTTTACGCACTGACATCTCTGTAAAGCCAGCGTTCTCGTATAGCGCAATAGCCCGCGTATTAGATTCGCGTACTTCTAAAAAGAGGTTTTCAGCATTTTGCTGTTCACCATATTCAATAAACTGGGCTAACAACTGCCTTGCAATACCCTTACCCTGGTGGCTTGGTGTTACACAAATATCCATAAGCGTAAAATCAGGCCCTGCTTTTTCACCAATATAAAAACCAATCATGCTCACCTCATCAAATGCGGCAACATTAAAATAGCGCCCGCCTATACATGAACTCATTGTATTTAAAGTCCACGGATGGCTATGACATGCTGTTTCGATGGTCATTAATTGAGGTATTGCAGTTTCATCTACTGATTTAAAGTTTATCAAGGTGTTCACTCATTAAAGCCCATAAAGCACGCTTCTCAGAGGCGTTGAGCTGTGGGGTTGGCAATGTAAGCTGATTGTCGTTTAATTGCATCTCACTACCCTGTACAACGCTATTTATAATAATAGCCCCTGCACTGAGCTTAATGTCTGCAAATAGTTGCTCATTTATCGTTAAAGAACTAGCTGTCGTGCTTTGCGATAAAGTATCTGCTTGGTCATTTGTTTGAGAACAATAATGCTGATTGAGTTCAAGATTTTCTATATCAAAAATAGCTGCGTAACGTGGATGCATAACAACTCAGTAGATTAGACATTTGAACAATATAAGAAGTAATAAAAACGATGTAAAGAAGAAATGGCAGGGGCGGAGAGATTCGAACTCCCAACCATCGGTTTTGGAGACCGCTGTTCTACCAATTGGAACTACGCCCCTGCAATGACGACGAATTATAGAGAAGTTTCGCCAAAGGTAAAGAGAAAAATCACTCTTTTAGTTCAACTGCTTTTTAAATAAACAAAACGGCGAATTAGCATGCTAATTCGCCGTTTTTTAATCACTTAAAATTAGTTAATTAAAACTAAAATTAATTATTCCCATTCGATAGTTGCAGGTGGTTTACCTGAAATATCGTAAACTACACGAGAAATACCATCTATTTCGTTAATGATACGGTTTGAAACCACACCTAAAAACTCATATGGTAAATGTGACCAGCGTGCTGTCATAAAGTCGATTGTTTCTACACAACGAAGTGATACAACCCAATCGTACTTACGTGCATCGCCCATAACCCCTACCGATTTAACTGGTAAGAATACAGTAAACGCTTGGCTTACTTTATGATAAAGCTCAGCTTTGTGTAGCTCTTCGATGAAAATCGCATCTGCGCGGCGTAGTAAATCACAGTACTCTTTTTTGATTTCGCCAAGTACACGTACACCTAAGCCTGGTCCAGGGAAAGGATGACGGTAAAGCATGTCGTACGGTAAACCAAGTTCTAGACCAATTTTACGTACTTCATCTTTGAATAATTCACGCAATGGCTCAACAAGGCCCATTTTCATGTCATCTGGTAATCCGCCCACATTGTGGTGAGATTTAATAACATGCGCTTTACCTGTGGCAGATGCCGCAGATTCAATAACGTCAGGATAAATTGTACCTTGTGCTAACCATTTCGCATTTTTAAGCTTTTTGGCTTGCTCATCAAATACATTAATAAACGTGTGACCAATGGCTTTACGTTTATCTTCTGGGTCTGATTTACCAGCTAAATCATTTAAAAACTGCTCTTCAGCTTCAACTTTAACAATGTTTAAGCCAAATTTATTACCAAACATGTCCATAACTTGCTGACCTTCGTTTAAACGAAGTAAACCATTATCAACAAATACACATGTTAGCTTTGCGCCAATTGCACGGTGAATAAGCATAGCCACAACTGATGAATCAACACCACCAGATAGACCTAAAATAACTTCGTCATCACCTACAGTTTCTTTAATACGCTCAATAGCATCATCAATGATTTTTGCAGGAGTCCATAATTTTTCACAGCCACAAATATCAATAGCGAAACGCTCAAGCAAACGTAACCCTTGATGAGTATGCGTTACTTCTGGGTGAAATTGTACGCCGTAAAAACGCTTTTCTTCGTTAGACATTGCAGCATGTGGACAAGTAGATGTTTTAGCTGTTGTTGTAAAATCAGCTGGAATGTCCATTACTTTATCGCCATGACTCATCCATACGTCAAGTATGCCGTTGCCGCCATCAGTAATATGGTCTTCAATTGCATCAAATAATGCACAGCTGCCTACTTTTTCAACTTGTGCGTAGCCAAACTCTTTTTTATCAGAGCTGTGTACACTTCCGCCAAGTTGAGCTGCCATTGTTTGCATGCCGTAGCAAATACCTAGCACAGGCACGCCTGCATTAAATACATACTCAGGAGCGCGCGGGCTGTTTTCAAGTGTTGTTGATTCTGGACCACCAGAAAGAATAATACCTTGTGGGTTGAACTCGCGGATTTGCTCTTCAGTCACATCCCATGCCCAAAGTTCACAGTAAACACCAATTTCACGCACACGACGGGCGATTAATTGAGTGTATTGTGAACCAAAGTCTAAAATGAGAATTCGTGAATCGTGAATATCTTTGCTCATGGAGTATCTCGTAAAGTCTGATGCTAAATGCCGTTTGTTAATGTAAACGACTAAAAAGAGGGCTTGCAAAGCAAGCCCAGTATATTAAATTAATTACGCTGCTTAACCTAAGCGGTAATTTGGTGCTTCTTTAGTGATTTGCACATCATGAACATGCGACTCACCCATACCTGCTGAAGTAACACGTACAAATTGTGGTTTTGTATTTAGCTCTTCAATTGTTGCACAACCCGTTAAGCCCATAGCACTACGTAAGCCACCTACTTGCTGATGAATAATCGTTGCAATAGGACCTTTGTAAGCTACGCGACCTTCAATACCTTCAGGTACTAACTTGTCTGCTTCGTTTGATTTTTGGAAGTAACGATCTGATGAACCTTCTTTTTGATCCATCGCGCCCAATGAGCCCATACCACGGTAAGATTTGTAATAACGGCCTTGGTACAATTCAACTTCACCTGGTGCTTCTTCAGTACCAGCAAGAAGAGAACCCACCATTACACACGATGCACCAGCAACAAGTGCTTTAACAATATCACCAGAAAAACGAATGCCACCATCAGCAATAACAGGAATGTCGCGACCTTTTAAGCCTTCAACAGCATCTGAAATAGCGGTAATTTGTGGAACGCCACAACCGGTAACAATACGTGTAGTACAGATAGAACCAGGGCCGATACCTACTTTAACTGCATCCGCTCCGGCATCAGCTAGTGCAATCGCACCTTCAGCTGTTGCAATGTTACCTGCAATAATTTGTAAGTCTGGGTACTCTTTGCGAGTTTTAGTAACACGGTCAATAACGCCTTGAGAGTGACCATGCGATGTATCGATAAGTAAAACATCAATACCCGCTTCTACTAATGCAGCAATACGCTCATCAGTACCTGCACCAACACTTACAGCAGCACCTACACGTAAACGACCTTGGTCATCTTTACATGCGTCAGGTTTGTCTTGGGCTTTTTGGTAATCTTTTACTGTGATCATGCCTTTAAGTTTAAATTCATCATCAACAACTAAGATTTTTTCAATGCGGTGTTCGTGCATTAAGCCTAAAATTTCTTCGCGTGCTGCGCCCTCTTTAACGGTAACAAGCTTTTCTTTTTTAGTCATAACGGTAGAAACAGGCTGTTCAAGCTTAGTTTCAAAACGCATATCACGACTAGTAACAATGCCTACAAGCACATTATTGCTGTCGGTAACCGGAAAGCCTGAAAAACCTTTTTCGTGCGAAAGCTCAATTGCATCTGCAATTGTTAAATCGGCAGTAACCGTTACAGGGTATGAAACAATACCTGCTTCGTAGGTTTTAACTTTACGTACGTTTTTCGCTTGTTCTTCAATAGTCATGTTTTTATGAATAAAACCAAGACCACCTTCTTGCGCAAGGGCAATAGCTAAACGAGCTTCTGTAACAGTATCCATAGATGCTGAAATAAGCGGCAAGTTAAGTTTGATACCACGCGTTAAGCGAGTTGAAATATTTGCCGTGTGTGGCAAAACAGTAGAATGACCAGGTACTAAAAGTACGTCATCAAAGGTAAGAGCTTCTTTAGCGATTCTAAGCATTTTGGCAACTTCTCACATGTGGATCTAAGATAAGGAATTGCGGCCAAATTTTAACAGCGTTGTTGGCATGAGTAAATAATATTTCGCAAATATTTATGATAATATAGGGTCTATTAGCCTTTCAAGGTTAAATTTGCAGCAGTTTGTTAGGTAATTAGGCAAGGCAGAGCCTATGCAGTGTGGTTATTCCCCATAAATAGGCGATAACGTAGCATCAATTCCAAACAAGCGCTGCCCAAAGGGTTCAGCCTAGGGGCGATTAACTCTTTGTTACTCGGTTTTTACTTAGCCCACTAGGTTACAAACCTCGCGCCGCGATTAAATCGCCCCTAGTTTGAACGAATTTTAATCTACAAAGGTCAATAGACCCTTGCTTTATAAATAGTTTTAGGTTGTTTTTTATGTTTTCGAAGCCTTCGCAGGCGGTTTACACCGTTTCACGCCTTAATAGAGAAATTCGCACAATTCTTGAGCAAGGTTTTGCATCTTTAGTGCTCACGGGCGAAATTTCTAACTTTATTACCCCTGCATCTGGACATTGGTACTTTTCGTTAAAAGACGATAAAGCACAAATTAAAGCTGCTATGTGGCGTGGGAATAATCGCAACCAAAGCTATCGCCCTGCAAATGGCGCGCAAGTTACAGTAAAAGCGCGTGTATCACTTTATGAACCTCGCGGTGACTACCAGCTTATTGTTGAGCATATGGAACCGGCCGGCGAAGGTCAGCTAAAACAAGAATTCGATGCACTTAAAATGCGTTTGGCCGCCGAAGGATTATTTAGCTCTGCGTATAAAAAACCACTTCCGCAAAACATTAATCGTATTGGTGTTATTACCTCAGCAACCGGCGCTGCTATAAAAGATATTTTAACGGTACTTAAACGCCGTGCGCCGCAGTTAGAAGTAATCATTTACCCTGCTATGGTACAAGGCAAAGAAGCACACCTACATTTAATTAATCAAATTGAATTAGCTAATGCTCGTGATGAAGTAGACGTACTTATTTTAGGACGAGGCGGCGGATCACTTGAAGATTTATGGTGCTTTAATCACGAACAGCTCGCACGAGCTATTTTTGAAAGTGAATTACCGATAGTAAGTGCAGTAGGCCATGAAATAGATACAACCATTAGCGATTACGTTGCTGATGTTCGTGCAGCCACTCCATCAGCCGCAGCTGAGCTTGTAAGCCCAAATACGCAAGAGTTACACAACAAAGTAACGCAATTGGTTAATCGTTTATCTAACGCGTTTAAGCACGGTATTGCCGATAAACGCGCTCTAGCAACGCAGTTACAACACCGCCTTAATTTGTGTCATCCGCGTAGTCAGCTTAGTCAAAAATCACAACGTTTGGATGAGCTAAGCATTGCGCTTCAACAAGCTATGCGTAATCGTTTATACCAACAAGAACGCACACTCAATAACTTAACACCTCGTTTGATGCGCCAATCACCTGATAAAAAACTCGCTTCAGCAAGCCATCAACTCTCGCAATTACAAGCTAGGCTAAACCAAGCTATACAGCATCAGTTACAACAAGCGAATAATAGCTTAGCACTGCAAGCAAGCAGGTTAGACTCGGTAAGTCCGCTTAATGTTTTAGCGCGCGGTTATAGCATCACTAAAACACAGCAAGGAAAAGTAGTTAAATCTGTGGGGCAAATTAAAACAGGCGATGTTTTAGTTACAGAGTTAGTCGATGGCTCTATAGAATCACAAATTATTTAAAGCTCTGTACTTAGCAACATTTTAAGTTCGCTATCGCTCGATGTGGAGGTAGTGCTTTTAAATTGTTGCCAAAACTCTTGTTCCATCAACTTATCGTTTAGCTCTCGCCATTGAGCATTACCAAATGTGTCGTTATCAATGGGGGCGGCAAGTTCAAATTCACATACTGTTTTTTTACATTTTGCACTAACAACGTCAGGAATAATTGATAAATCAGCTGTTAATAAAAAATCTTGTAATGCCATTTCAGTACGATAAGCCCATTCTTCATCGCGCGTTTGATTTTCAAATTTATCACGTAAAATCTGCTCAAAATCTGAAGGGCCCCTCATTTTCTTTAAAACACTTTTGAGCGCCGCTTTCTGTTCGGCGAGTTGCTGCTTAAGCTGAGTTACTTGCTCTTCTAAAGGTAGTTCATCAAGCATTTGGGTTTCTGAATTGGTTGTAGGCGTGTCTTCAGCGGGCTCTATACTAGCGACTTGCTCAGGTACTGCAGAGTCTGCATTACTCAATACCTCATTACTTTGTTGTTCAGTATGAAGCTTTTTCTGTTTTTCATAACTTGGCTGCGACTTAACAGATTCTGGATGACTTGAAGCTGCATTAAAGTAGCTCCAAGTTAAACCTACACCCGCAATAAACCCAATCCCTAGAGCCAATAAACTATTCTTGTTCATGTTAATTCCTTTTAAGTTTTATTATTTTTAGTTACTTATAACATTGCACTCGTGTGCGATTCGTTTTCAGGCTCAGGATTTGCTAAAAAGTTTTGGTTCATACTTTGCGCCGGACACTCACAATCCGGTCGACCAATAATTTTAGCGGGTACGCCAACAGCGGTTGTGTGTGGTGGAACATTGCTAAGTACAACTGAGCCCGCACCAATTCGTGCGCCCTCACCTACTTCAATATTACCCAGTACTTTAGCACCCGCGCCAATTAATACGCCTGCTCTAATTTTAGGATGACGATCGCCCTGCTCATTGCCTGTACCGCCAAGCGTTACAGATTGCAAAATTGATACGTTATCTTCAATTACCGCTGTTTCACCAATAACAATACCGGTTGCGTGGTCAAACATAATGCCTTTACCCACTTTACATGCTGGGTGAATATCGACCCCAAACACTTCAGAATTACGGCTTTGAATAAAGCGCGCTAGCTCTTTGCGATTTTGTTGCCACAAACAATTAGCCAAACGGTGCGCCTGAATAGCATGAAAACCTTTTAGATTTAATATAACCGTAAGATAGGTTTCTGATGCAGGGTCGCGGTCTTTTACCGCTTTAATATCCTCAGCAACAAAAGATAGCATACGGTCACATTTTACAAATGCTTGGTCAAACAGCTCTCGGATAGTGAATGCAGATACCACCGCATCAGCCAACTTATTAGCAACAATAAAGCTCAATGCCGAACCTAAACAATCATGATTTAAAACACATGAATAAACATGACTTGCTAATAATGGTTCACGTTTTACTACATCGTTAGCTTCGTCGCGAAGCTGTTGCCAAATTGCATGACGCATAATACTGCACTGCCTTAAGTTGATATAAAATAGCCTTTTCCCAAGTCTAACGGATTTAACCACTAAGGTGTTAATCCCTTAGTTATTTGTTCTGGTTATTAGGTATAACTGTTTATTAAGTTTCATTATTAAATAATAAAAATGCCTCGATGCTTATAGCACCGAGGCATTATTTTAACGCTTAAAAAACACTTAAATTATTGAAATACTTTATCGACTTTCATCACTTCAATATTTTTTGCAGGAATTGCTAATTTATAATCAGCAATCACTTTATCTTCAGCCACTAATTCAGCAGGTTTATTAGTGTTATAAATCATTGGTGATGTTTGCTGCGATGCTAAACGTTTTTGCATATCAGCGCCGTCACCAGTAATAAATACATAGTGAACATTGTCTGTTTGTAAGTTTTCTTTAATAACGCGATTAACATCAGCAAGCGTTAGCGTTTTAAGTTTATTAGTTACGTAACTTACAAAGTTATCAGTGTTGTAAAATTCGCTATCAAGCGCGTAACCTAATTGGCGATTTTGACTTGCAACCATTTGCGGCACAAAGTTAATTAAAAAGTTACGCGTAGCTTCAAAATCACCTTCGCTCATACCATTTTTAATTAGCTTATCTAGCTCAAACAAGGCGGTACGTGTTGCAAAGTGCGCATCGTTATTAGAGCGAAGTGGGCGTAACCACACTTGAAATATTTGCTCTGAGCGCCCTAGGTTTGCATCTGGCTTGGTTTGAAACATACCACGTGGAAAGTATTCAATGTATGCGTAATCGCCATAGTTCATGCCGCGAGTTTCACGAATGCGCTCATATAAAAAGCTGTTAGAACTACGGTGCTCACCAAAGTACGAACGCACAAGCCAAAGGGCTGTCCAGTCTTCGCTACTTCTTATTGTATCAATAGGAAAACCAAACGATACAGCAGTCGATTGTGCCGATTTTTCTACAATAGTTGCATGATGACCTTTAAGCACTGGCGCATCAGGAATACTTAAACGGCTTTGCTCACCTTTTGGTAGCGTTGCAAAATCGCTCATCATTTTAGCTTTAAGGTTTGCAGGCACAGCCCCAATTAAGCCAACCGTGAGTTTAGATTGCGTAAGCTCGCTGTTATAAAACGCTTTAACATCATCTAGCGTCAACGCTTCTAAATCCGAAATATCACCGTAGTTGTAACTTTCGTAAGGGTGATTTTTGTAAAGTGCACTGTATAGCACTTCTTTGCCTAGCTCTTCATCGTTAGATGCTTTTAAGCCTGATTTAATACCATCGATCATTTCTTTTTTAAGGCGTTTAAAGTCATCTTCTCTAAAGCCTGGGTTTAATAATTGATCGCTCACAAGTGAATACCACTGCGCTGCATTGTCTTTATGAATACGCCCTTGGAACGACAGCATTTCTTTATCTATTTGATAACCAAAGCTACCTGCAAGCGGATAAAGTGCTTTTTGAATATCTTTATAGCTTGTCGCCTCTGAGCCACCTTGTGCAAGCATTGCCGCAGTGAGCGCTGCAACACCTTTTTTGCCTTGAGGGTCGGCAGCCGCGCCGGTATTGAATAAAAAGTTAACATCGATTAACGGCGAGCTATTGGTTTTATCAAGTACTTTAAATGCAGGTGCCGCAGGTGCTTGTTCAAGCTTTGCAGTAAGCGCATTTAAATTAACTTCTTGCTCAAAACCTGGGGCTTTATCAAGTGCCGACATTGTTAATGTGGTACGTGCGTTATCAGTAAAGTATTTATTAGCAACGGCTTTAATATCTGCGCTGGTGATGTTATCTGCCGATTTATACAGCTGGTTTATAACCTCAGGATCGCGCTCAAAATGCATGTAGCTGGCAAGGGTTGATGCAATCGCTTGCGACGAATCTAAGCCATTAATAAAGCTGTATTTAAGATTCGATTTTAAATCACTTAGCTTTTGCTCATCAACAAGCTCAGTGCGTGCTTTTGCATAAGTTCGATTAATGGCATCGCGCGCAGTGGCTAAATCGCCTGCGTTTTCTACTTTAACAAATACGTGTAATAAACCCGGATCTTTAGTCTCTGGGTTATAGGTAAACATTTGGCTGGCAATTTGTTTGTCGACCACTAGCTCTTGATATAAATCTGAATTACTAGAAAAATAAAGCTGTGAGATTAAATCAAGCGCCGCTCTGTCTTTTTTAGCAGGCTCCCACGCAGCGCCTTTGTACGATACGAGTAACCAATGCCCTGGTAGCGCTTCATCTTGCTGGTGTAAATATTTTGGTGCTTGTTGAACAGGTTCTGCTTTAATGTCAGCAACATAGTTACCCTTTTTCCAGCTGCCCCAATGCTTTTTAACCATTGCCATTGTTGCTTGTGGGTCTACATCGCCCACGATGACAAGTGACACGTACTCAGGCTTATAAAACTTAGCAAAAAATTCTTTACCATAGGCCATTTGATCAGGCATGGCTTCTATGTCTTTAAAAAAGCCCATAGTGGTGTGTTTATACGTGTGCTTATCAAACGCCTCTTCGCGTACAGCGCTTAATAATTTACGAATTGGGCTCGCGTTGTTTTTTAAGTACTCACCTTTTACTGTTTGTGCTTCTGTTCTAAATTGCTCTTCGGTGTAGGTTAAGTTTTGAAAAATATCAGCTTCAAGCTCAAGTACTTTATCAAGGTGCTGCTTTGAAAAGTTTAAATGGTAATTTGTGTAATCGTTTGTGGTATATGCGCGGTTATCAACACCTGAATTTTTTAATATGTCTGAGTACACATCTTCAGGGTATTTTTTTGAGCCTTTAAACATCATGTGTTCAAAAAAGTGAGCAAAGCCTGTTTTGCCCTCTTCAACTTCGTTACGCGATCCAACCGATACCGGAATTTGCAGCGACACTACATCAGGGTAATCGGTTTTAACAACCATGACACGTAAGCCGTTTTCTAGCTCTTCAATTAAGTAATCTTGTGAAAAAACACGGTCATCAGCTTTATTTACTTGTTCTTGTTGTGCTGTTGTTTGCGTGCTTTGGTTTTGTTGCATGGCGCAACCCGTTAAGGCCAGCGATACCGCTAAGCTGGTTGCTAATAATTTAAATTTCATTGTTGTCCCTTTTTAAATTGAGCAAATTTGTTGTCAGATTTAACTCTTTAATTATGCCCCAAAGCCAATAAATATAAGAGTCCCAAGGGGATTTATTATGTAAACAACTGTGTCAATTATAAATTATGGGAACAAGCACTATGAATAAACATCATGTTAATTGAAAAACTTTCATTAAATAAATCTATCTAGACGTCTAAATGGCTGCTATATTAAATCCATCAAAACAAACTTAGCTGGAATGAGGATTATGGCTTTATCACTAAAAGAGAAGATAGTGGACACCAATCAAGGTGTTTATCTTATTGGTACTACCCCGCCTAAAATTGGCACCGATAAAGCGCAATTAAAAACCATTGCAGAAAAGCTATTAGGTCGCTTACACGAAATTGAATACGACGGCGTGATAATTTACGACATTCAAGACGAAAGCAGCCGAACTAACCAAGACCGCCCATTTGCGTTTAAACAAACCGTTGATCCGCGTGAATACAGCCATTTACTTCGTAATTTATCTGCACAAGATGTGATTACTTATAAAAGTGTGGCGCAGCGTGGCGTAGGCGAATTTAAAGATTGGCTAAGTGAAACTAAAAACGACTACGATTTACAAAATGTTGTTTTAGTAGGTAGCCCATCATCGATAGGCGATATAAAGCTAAGCCTGCCAGATGCTTATAAAGCATTGGCTGAGCAATCAGATGATTTCTTTTTAGGTGGCGTTACGATTGCTGAACGCCATTCAAGTAAACGAAATGAGCACGAACGATTAATAGAAAAAACAGCACAAGGTTGTCAGTTTTTTATATCGCAAGCTGTTTACGATGCACAAGCGACTATAGAGCTAATCACTAGCTACGCACGTACATGTAAAGCGCAGGGTATTACACCACAACGTATTATATTAACGTTTACCCCGTGCGGCGGCGAAAAAACCTTAGAATTTATGCAATGGTTGGGTATCTCAGTGCCAGAGGCAACAAAATGGCGCATGCTTGATGCAGACAATACATTAAGCGAATCGGTCCGTATTTGCCGCGAAAACCTCGACTTAATACTTAAAAGCTGTGCGCATTTAGATGTACCGCTGGGCTTAAATATTGAAAGCTTAACAAACCGTAAAGAAGAAATTGATGCATCAATTAACTTATACCGTTTATTAAAAGCTATTATGGAATTAAACCTTGCTGAAAAGCTAATAGCTTAAAGGCTAGGTAAGAGCTAATTAACCCCCTTCTTGGCAAGCCTCATGGCTTGCTTTTTTATGTCCGTACTTTGAAAAATAAATTAAGAAGTACAAGTAAAAATTTGCAGCTTAAGCTATTCATTGAAGCTATTTTTGGTTATTACTCTCAAGCCTTTTTAAGGCAAACCCCATAGAGGAGCACATAACACCAAAAATAAAACCTATCGCAGAAAAAACCAGCCAAGTTTTTGTGGCATGAGTCATGACGAACTTACTTTTATTATTGTGCTTTTTTAGCGAGTCTATACGCTTGTTTATTTTTATACATTGCGTGGTCTGCATCATTTAATAGCGCTTCAAAGGGCTGCTTTTGTTTATTAGTAAAACTATAACCAATGCTGAGCGATAAATCGCAAACACCTTCTTTTAGTAAAGCATTTGTATACTCAGAGGATATTTTATCCATGATGTAGCTAATTTTGCTTTTATCGCTTAATTGCATTACTGCAACAAACTCATCACCACCTAAACGCCCTACTATGTCGGCATCTCTTAAATGGTTTTTTAGCGTATCCGCCAAAATAATTAAGGCTTTGTCACCCACTTCATGACCAAAGGTGTCGTTTAATTTTTTAAAGTCGTTTATATCTATAAACAAGCAACATACGTCGAATCCCAAACGCAGTGCTAAATTAAGCTTTTGCTGAGCTAGTAAGTTAAGTGCTCGGCGATTATAGATATCTGTTAATGAGTCTAACATGGCTATTTCGCGCATTTGTTCATAGCTGTAAACAAGCGCTAGGTCGTCTTCAATTAAATCGCGTAGTTGCTCTATGAGTTCAAAGTATTCATCGGTATAGCTAGTTATTTTAGTGTCTTTTAAGCATAGCGTGCCAAATACTTCACCTTCTGGCCAATGAATAGGTAAGCCTAGGTAGGATTCAACGCCATCCTCAACTACTTCTGGTAGGGTGTTCCATGCATCGTTATTGCTTGCATCATTAACATATAAAATATTATTAGTTTCAGCGACGTGCCGACAAAAAAGAGGAGTTTGAGGGGGAAGTATCGGGTTGGTTTCAAAGCTTGAGCCACCTTCGTTATTTCTAATAACAACGCGATAGCCTTTGCTTGTCGCCTGAACTATATAACCAGACGGGGCTGAAAAAAGCCCCGTGATAAGGTCCATTGTTTTTTGCCATTTATGCAAAGATATTTGGCCATCAACACCAGAGAATGCCCATTTATCAGTTTCAAACATTAACTTTACCTCGGCTATTTAATAGCTCCAGTATAGGCAAAAAAGTAAACTAAAAGCTATTATTTACGACGTCTACTTGGCTCTCTTTTACCTGTAATGCGTTTTTTATCGCGATCTTTTCGAGATTTATTCGTATTTTTACGATTATCTTTGGGCTTTTTATTTAAGTCAGGCTCGTAACCTTCTAACCACTGCGGCGTTAAACGCGTATCGAGTAATACTTCAATTTCTTCTAGCAGCCATTGCTCATCAATACTTACCAATGACATAGCAAGCCCTTGTTCACCAGCGCGACCTGTACGGCCAATACGGTGCACATAATCCTCGGCAATGTACGGCAGTTCAAAATTAATTACGTATCTAAGTGTAGAAATATCTAAACCACGCGCAGCGACATCGGTTGCAACAAGTACGCGTGTAATACCTTCTTTAAAGTTTTGCAATGCACGGTCGCGTGCGCCTTGCGATTTATCGCCATGGATTGATTCGGTTTTTAACCCATCTTTACACATTTCTTTAGCAAGCTGATCGGCCATTTGTTTTGTGCGAGTAAAAATAAGCACTTGGCGCCAGTTTTTCATGCCAATCATGTGCGATACAAGTTCGCGCTTACGGTCTTCATCTACAGCGTAAATAACTTGCTCTACTTCAACCGCAGCTGAGTTACGTTTATCAACTTCAATTAGCTCAGGGTTTTTAAGTAGTTTTTTACTGAGTTCAAACACGCTGTCATCAAACGTAGCTGAAAATAGTAAAGTTTGGCGATCGCCCGGGATATGTCGCAATATACGTCTAATTTCATCAATAAAGCCCATATCAAGCATGCGGTCGGCTTCGTCAAACACTAAAGAGTCTACGCTTGAAAGTACCACACTGCCTTTAACTATATGATCAAGTAAACGCCCTGGTGTTGCCACTATAACTTGTGCTGTTTTAAGTGCTTTTATTTGAGGGCCAATACTTGCACCACCATAGGCTAAAGCACCATTGATGTTAGTGCCTTGTGCGTACTTTTCAAAGCTGGCAAATACTTGCTGAGCAAGCTCTCGTGTTGGCGTTAAAATTACAACGCGGGCAAGGCCTTGCTCATCTTTTTTAGGGGTATTTAAAAGCTTATGTAACAGAGGTAAAACAAAGGCGGCGGTTTTACCCGTACCTGTTTGCGCGCTGCCCATTACATCACTTCCGGCTAAAATAGGCGGAATAGTTTTAATCTGAATTGCGGTAGGCTGAGTGTAATTATTTTGCTCAATCGCTGTTAATAATAACGGGTCGAGATTAAGTGATGAGAACGTAGTGGCAGACATAGGCTTAGCTTTAAAATAACAAAGAGCGCTATTGTACGCATATTACTGTACTGCGTAAATTAACCAGTCCAGAAAAGTATTTAATCGTGATTGCTCTCTTTCGCTTTAGCGCTAAAATAATAAAAAAGGCGCTAAATAACCGTTGTATTTAGCGCCTTTTATAATTTGCTGTAGCTTTAAGCTGGCTTTAGTGTCGCTTTACGTTCGTTGTAAAACGCTATTAAATCGTCAACTGTTGCTTGGCAGTATTCGCGAATACCCGAAACCACCATGTGCTTTTCACCACTACCCACTTTAACGCCGTTTTCTAACAGGTTAAAACGTAGTGTAATTTTTCCGCGCTTACCAGTGTACTCAAAGCTTGGCTCTGCAAATTCAAGTACTGGCGCTGTTATATCAAGGTTATCAAGATTAATAAGCATTGATTCGTAAATTACCATCGGACGAGCAGGGTTTATCATTACCTCTTGCTTGCCCATTAATGGGATAATTACATGCGGAAAGGTAGTACCAGAAAACTCAACATAATTTTTTATTAGACTATTAGTTAGTGCTGGGCATTGGCTGGTTTTACCGCTGCGCTTTACCTTTAAAATGACTTTTTCGCCATTGGTTACATCAAACTCATCGGCTCCCTCAGGGAAATGAAGTTTGGTGTTTTCATCAACCATACCGGCAAAAGTAAATTCCATTTGTTCACTAATACCGTAGCGGTCTAGTACCAATGAAAAAAGTAAGTCTCCTGGCGCGCAAAACTTTTTGGCATCTTTGTCATGAAGTGGATTGTAATCGTCAGCAACGCATTTAGCGAAGCGACAACCCTGCTCACGAGAGATAGAAACATAATCAGCATGCTGCTGAAAAAAAGGACTTAACATAGTTTGTTCACTGCTTAAACTGCTTATAACCTATCTATATTACCAGAAAAAAAATATTGAGAGGTCGAATCTGTTAGATTAATGGCTAAATAAAACAGAGTAATAAAAAACAATGGCCTTTTATTTATTAGCACTATCAATTATATGTGTTTTTCCGTACTGCAAAATATCAATAATGCGGCAACCCCTTTGGCACTACTTAATGGCTTTAAGTGTTCTAAGTGGGTATTTTCAAGGTTATATAAATTTGTATGCTCTGCTCAGCACTGGGCTTTACGTTGTTTTATACTACTGTGTGCTAAATGCAAAGCGGGCAATAATACGCGCTATTTTAGGTACTGTTTTTATAATTTCCTCACTGGTATTAGCACTTCATTGGGTGCCTGGTTTTAATAACCTCTCTATTGTTATAGATGAGCGTATTACAAGCGATGCGATTGCTTTTACCCTTTATGCTAATTTTGATAAAGCTATGGCTGGGTTATTCCTTTGTGCTTACTTTTATTCGAGTAAAAAAGCTTTAAAAGCAGACTCTAATAAAGCAGGCCCATTAAACGTTAAACAACCTATTTTTATAATTATTGCTACTGTTTTAGCTTCGCTCACTGCGGCTTTAACACTTGGACTTGTAAGCTTTAACCCAAAAGTGCCCAACTTTTGGTTAGCCTTTATTGCTATTAATCTTTTATTTACCTGTGTAACTGAGGAAGCTTTGTTTAGAGGTTTATTACAAACCAAACTTAGCCAAATAATCACATCTCCTCGCCTAGCGCTACTTGCTCCAATAATGACAGCAGCAGTGTTTGCTTTGGCGCATTTTGCTGGAGGATTTAACTATGTATTGGTTTCATTTATTGCAGGCTTAGGATATAGCTATATTTTTTATAAAACGCAGCGCTTAGCGTGGGCTATTTTATGCCATTGGTTAGTTAATGTTTGCCACTTCTTTTTGTTTACTTACCCTATGCTCAGTAAAATCTAAATACATTTACAAATGCTAACAATTTATCTGTTGGCAAACATTGCCAGCATTTGATTTTGTTAGTAATTTACTACTTTAAATAATAAATTAAAGGACTAATAGATATGCTACGTTTTATAATGGCAATAACAGTGCTGGCCACAATAACGGGTTGTTCAGGCATGACTTATCATACAGATATAGACAACGGTGTTTTATCTCAAGAAATTGGCACCTACGTTAATAAAAGAGATTTACAGCAATTTTATAGCGACCAAGAAGCACACGAAAGTGGCGCAACACTTTTAGGCCGAATAGAAGGTGAAAGCTGTGATGGCGACGGTATGGGCAGCAATAATGTAAGTTACAATCGCTCTAAATCAAACGCGATTGATTTACTTAAAGCTGATGCTATGCGCAGAGGCGGAAATGCTTTTACTATTAATTCTTGTAGTGAAACGTCTGTATCGTATTGCGACCTATCTGTTTTATGCACCGGACAGGCCTACGACTATTAATAAGTAAAAGTGCAAATTATATATTAAGCGCAAAGCTCAGTAGCACACGCTTTCCAGACTCGATTTTAGATACGCTGTGTTCGTACTTATCGGGTCTGAACAAATACACGCGATTAAATAAATTTATAATGCATTTAGAGCATTTAAATACCCCACCCGCTTTAGGTTTCTCTAATACAAAATTGAGCTTGTAATAGCGCCCTTGCTGCACAGGGTCAATATGGTTCATTACGCTATGATTGGTTGGGTAAGTAACAAGGTTTATCGAAAATGTATTACTGCTAAAAATAGCTTTGTTTTTAACGGTTGCAATCATACTGCCTCCTATGAGTTTATATGCCGCATTGTAGCATTTAGTAAATTATGAATGCTTAGGCTAAACAATATCAAAATACGATGTCATATAGCTAAACAGCCTGAAACAAAAAAGCCGAACTTATTTTACTAAGTTCGGCTTTTATAAGTGCATTTTAGTAATTATGCACTTGGGTATTCGCGGTACGCACGCTCTATATTTTTAGCCTGCTTTTTAGAAATACCTAAATGAGCAAGTGCAACACGTAAACGAGCACGTGATAAGTCAGAGCCTAATATTTCCATTGCATCAAGCACTGACGTACTTGATGTTTTGCCTGTAATTGCGACAAAAATTGGCTCTAAAAAGTCTTTAATTTTAAGCTCGTGGAATGTAGCCACTTCTTTTGCAATTGCAAAAATAGCGGGCTTATCAAAGCTACGTAAGCCTTCTAGCTGCCATACAAAAAATTGTAGTGCTTGGCGTATTACGTTTTCGTCTGCTTTACCAGCTGTTAATAGCGCAGGGTCGTAAGTTGGAATACCACCTACAAAGTGCCCTGCCAGCTCAACCATATCCGAAAGGGTATTAATACGCGTTTTAGCCTCAGGTAATACTTTAGCTAACATTTCACCGTTAAACTTCCAATCAACAAAGCGCTGAATTAACTGCTCGTCGGTTAGATTTTCGCGGATCCACATGCCGTTTAACCAGCTTAATTTATCCACGTCGAATACTGGGCCACCAAGCGATACGCGCTTCATGTCAAAGTTTTCAATCATTTCATTAAGTGTGAACTTTTCACGCTCATCTGGCATTGACCAACCCATACGACCTAAGTAGTTAAGCACGGCTTCTGGCAGGTAACCCATTTCTTTATAGTAGTTAATAGACGTTGGGTTTTTACGCTTAGATAGCTTTGATTTATCTGGGTTACGTAGTAATGGTAAATGACCAAGTACTGGCGCTTCCCAACCAAAATCTTCGTAAAGTTTTAATAACTTAGGTGCTGAGTTAATCCACTCTTCGCCACGGAAAATATGACTAATTTGCATATGGTGGTCATCAACTACGTTCGCTAAAAAGTACGTTGGGAAACCATCCGCTTTTAAAAGCACTTGCATGTCTACGTTTTCCCACGGGATCTCAATTTCATCTCGTAGGTAGTCGTTAAACTTAAATGTGCCTTCGCTTGGGATTTTCATACGTATAACGTAAGGTTTGCCTGCCGCTAAGTTTGCTTTAATTTCTTCATCTGTATGGTTTAAACCACGACCGTCGTATTTAGGGCGCAAGCCTTCTGCCATTTGCTCTTCACGCATTTGATCAAGCTCTTCGCTTGTTGCAAAGCAGTAAAACGCTTTACCATCGTCAACTAACTGATGCGCGTATTTTTTATATAAATCGCTACGCTCAGATTGACGGTAAGGACCAAATTCGCCACCCACATCAGGACCATGATCCCACTCAAGCCCTAACCAGCGTAAGCTATCCATAATCGCAAGTTCAGACTCTGGCGTGCTACGTACTTGGTCTGTATCTTCTATACGAAGTACAAATTCACCGCCTTGTTGTTTAGCAAAACAGTAGTTAAATAAGGCGATATAAGCGGTGCCAAGATGCGGGTCACCAGTTGGCGACGGGGCAACACGGGTGCGAATTGTCATGGTAAATTCTCTTTAAATAAGTGAGATAATAAAAGTGGTTTATGCAGCTACTTTGTTTAAGTAAGCAATAATATCGTTTGATTCATACAGCCATTGTACTTGGCCATTTTTCTCTATACGCAGGCAAGGCACTTTAACTTTGCCGCCTTGCTCAAGAAGCTCTTGACGATATTGCTCATTATTTTTTGCATCACGCGTTTCTATGTTTAAGCCTTCGCGCTTAATAGCGCGGCGTACTTTTACACAAAACGGGCATGCTTTAAATTGGTACAGTTTAAATTGTGAGGTTTGCTGATCAAGCTGTGCTTGCTCGTCGCTTGCACGCTTTTTACTGCGAGGAGTAAATACAAAATTAAAGAATAAGATTATACAACCTAAAAACCAACGAACTAATTTCATGTTCTGTGCTCTGCTTACAACAATTTAAGGAGCCAGATTTTAGCACAAATTTACAATCAAAAAAGCTCAATACTGTTATCTATCTTTGGTTCGTTATTAACTTCTAATTCACTGTAGGAGGTAACTCTATTACGACCAGTATTTTTAGAGTAGTAAAGCGCTAAATCAGCCTGGTTTACAATACTCGATACAGTATCAATACTCACTAACTCTAAAAAACCAATGCTAATGGTTAATTGGCCAATTTGTGGAAAAGGGTATTGGGCAACATTAAGGCGTAACCGGTTAAGTGCAACATGTGCATCACCCTCTGTTTCTGCTTGAAATAACATAGCAAATTCTTCACCACCATACCTAAATACATAGTCTTCTATTCTAAAATTATTTTTTAGTAGCCGTGCAATAAGTAAAATAACCTCATCGCCAATTACATGCCCGTAGTTATCATTAATATTTTTAAAGTTGTCGATATCGGCAATAGCTAAATACCAACGTCGCTTTTTATTGTTATCATTTCTTGGTAACAAAAAACCGTTACCCGATACAATCTCAATTACTTTTTTATCAAATGTTTGCCTATTTAAAAGCTCTGTAAGTGGATCTAACCGCGACTTATATAATAGCCCAAGCTGATTAGCATAAATATTTAAAATATGTACAGCTAACATAGTTGTTCGTTCTGGTAATTCTTGCTCGGTTTCTATTAATAAAGTGCCGACTACTTTTCCAAAATGATAAATAGGCACGTAACTTGTAGTACTACTAAAGGCATAGCTCACCCTAATTTTATTTTGAGTGACCTTTTGTAATAACAATGATGCTTCATCTGGGTTTAATTGCTCTAAATTACTATTTGAATTTATAAGAGTAGGGGGTATGGGGGCTGAAAAATTTTTATTGACGTAAATGGCAAAATTATCAACTTCGAGCAAGTCGCCAATTATTTGTATTAATGCGCTATCTAAATCACTTTCTTCCTCTTGCTGGGTAAGCTTAATAATCCATTCGTGCCCACACTTATTTGCCTTCATTACACTGCCTAAACTAATTAAACTTTTATTAGTCTAGACAATACTCATGAATTTACTAAGTTATGAGGTAATACTTATTAACTAATCCTTTAGAATAGGTATTAAAGTAATACTAAGTCGTCGCGATGCAATACTTCTGCACCACTATCGTATTCAAGTAACTCACCTATTTGATTTGAGTGTGCGCCTTTGATTTTATTTACCTCGGTACTGCTAAAACGCGTTAAGCCACGTGCAATTACTTGATTTTTAGTATCTATTAAATCAATTAAATCGCCTCTTTCAAAACGTCCAAATGCATTAGTAACGCCTTTAGCAAGTAAGCTTGCACCTTTATTTTGAAGGGCACTAATAGCACCTGCATCTATAACAATTTGGCCGGTACTTTTAGGCCCAGCTAGTAGCCATTTTTTACGGCCATCTTTTGGGGCGGTGAGTTTTAAAAAGCGTGTACCAGGTAACTCGTCACTCATACATTTTAAAATAACGTTTTTACCAGCGCCTTTAGCAATAATGACTTCAACGCCTGCACGCCTTGCAATGTCGGCTGCTTGTAATTTGGTTGCCATGCCGCCAGTACCTAAGTTTGTACCACTGCCACCAGCAAGTTGGCGCAGCTCATCGTTTATATGTGTTACTTCACCAATGAGGGTGGCATCGGCATTGGTGCGAGGATCGCTGGTAAATAACCCTTCTTGATCGGTAAGTAGCAATAATTTATTAGCATTAGCCAAAATAGCAACAAGTGCCGATAAATTATCGTTGTCGCCTACTTTTATTTCACTGGTAGCGACTGCGTCATTTTCGTTAATGATGGGCACAACATCGTAATTTAATAACGCATTGAGTGTATCGCGGGCATTAAGGTAGCGCTCTCTGTCGTCTACATCAGCGCGGGTAAGCAGCATTTGCCCTACATTTACCCCATATAAAGCAAACAAGCTCTGCCAAATATGAATAAGTTGACCTTGTCCAATTGCAGCAAGCATTTGTTTATCAATTAAGCTTCTGCCACAGGGTTTTAATAGTTGTTCGCGCCCAGCAGCTACCGCGCCGCTCGACACTAAAATAACCTGATGCCCCTGCTTTTTAAGCTCGCAGCATTGGCGTACTAATTCAACCATATGTGCTTTGTCTAGCTTATCGGAGCCGCCAGTTAGTACGCTTGTACCAAGCTTTACAACTATTACCTGTTCCCTTTGCATGTGCTTTTTACTATTGATTAATTAAAGATGAATTAATTTATACCAGCTCGGTATTTTTGAACAAGTTAAAAATTTTCATGCTAGGATCTGATTTTATTAAATTAAGTAAATTACTCTCTATGCCTGCCAGTTTATGTTTAATTATTGCCACCTTTTTATGGGGCAGCTCTTTTATTGCGCTCAAATACGCCATTGCTATTTACGACCCTGCATTGGTGATATTTTTACGCATGCTCACCACGTTAGTTTTGTCGCTTTGTTTATGGCGCTACGTTATTCGGTTTGAGTACTTAAAAGGTGACTGGAAGTATTTAGTGGGTATGTCGCTTGCTGAGCCTTGCTTATACTTTTTATTTGAAGGCCATGCAATGGAATACACATCAGCCTCGCAGGCTGGTGTTATTGTCTCTTGCTTGCCTATTATTATTGCGTTGCTTGCCTTTGTATTACTTAAAGAGCATATAAGCAAAGCCATTGTTGTCGGTTTTACGCTGTGTATAGGCGGCAGTATTTTACTTACGCTTCTTTCACCAAGTACCGACCAAGCACCTAATCCGTTACTAGGTAACTTTTTAGAGCTTATGGCGATGGTGTGCGCTGCATTTTATACCGTAAGTATTAAACATTTAGCTAATCGCTACTCGCCCCTGACTTTAATTGCTTTGCAAGGTATTAGCGGCAGCTTGTTTTTTGCGCCGTTTTTATTTTTTATCGACCTACCAAGCGAAAATCAGCACGACTTAACTGCGCTCATGAGCATTTTGTATTTAGGTTCGTGTGTAACCCTTGGCGGCTACGGCATGTACAACTATGCAATTAGCAAAGTATCAGTATTAACCGCTGCTGCGTACTCTAATTTAATTCCTATTTTTACACTTATTTTGTCAGCTATTATTTTGGACGAAGTGCTCAACGTTTGGCAATGGCTGAGCATATTTGTGGTATTTATTGGCGTAATGGTAAGCCAGCGCCATCAAGAACTCGTGGTTGATATACCGCTTAGCGAATCAGGCGAAGACATTTGCGCAGATACAAGCAACCTTAAATCAGTACCCGAGGCAAGTGAATCAAAAGGGTAACAGGTAAGCAAATACAGCCCAGGTGTTTGTAAAAATGAGTTTTGGGATTGATGAATAACCTCAATCCCCGTTACCTTATAATTTTGAATCACCCCACTTTGCAGTTGCAAAGTAAACGCCTCGCCCACTTTGGCGTGTTGTAAAAATGCAAAGTGGGTGTCGTTATGCCCTGCTATTAGCGCGCCTTTTTCGTTTCCAAACTCTTTTCCGCCCAGCTCCCCTGCGGGTAAAAATTGGCTAGGCGCAAACGCTAAATTGCGACCACTCGCTCCAGCTAATACACTTAATGTTTTATTATGGCTTGGCCAATCAAGCTTTGCAGTCACGTAGCTGTCGGCGTAATACCACGGTTTTACTTTAATGCCGGGTGATTTAAGCGCCTCTTGCCATGCTTGCTCAATTAATACTTGAGCAAGCCACGCTTTTGCCTGCATATAAGCGCCGTGACCAAATAATCCAAGCCCAGCTATTAGTAAACCCGCGCTTAGCCACTTTTTCATTTACGTGCCCTGCTTAACTTAAATGATCGGTTTATTTTAAGGGCGCTAAATCCCAATAATAAAATACAGCCTAGTAATATATGTAACCTGCTTTGCCCATGGGTTTGCGGTAAACGCATTGCCATACTTTGTGGTACTGCATTAGTAGCTTGCGCCGTTTGCTCTGCCACTTCTTTTATTTGAGTTTGTTCAATCGCTATAAAAGCAGTAAACGGGCTAAGTAATTGATGAGTAAGCGCAAGCTCCTGTACTTCATCTTTAACTGTATTTTGCTCGTTGTATAAAAGTAATGACTTGATTTTTTGGCGCGCCCACAGTTTTGCTATACCTTGAGCGCTTGAGCTATTTTGTGTACTTAATTTAATACTTAAAGGACCTTGTGCTGTTTGCCCAGCAAGTACCACATTTTTAGCATTATTAAGTTTTATGGCGACCATGATAGGCTCACCAAAATATAAATCAGGTAGTGGTGACGGCCAAAAATCTAAGCTGTTACCGCTTTCATCGCTTAGCCCCAAATTAGTAATAGCTGGATGTGCAAGCTTATCAAACAACTGCTGCATTTTAGGTTGCACCTCGCTTGTGCTGCCTATAAACGTAAATGAGCCTTTACCTATATCTGCCGCTCGGCGCATAAAAAAGCTATTCGGTGCGCTGCCAATACCCACTGTAAATAAGCGGCTATCGCCTAATTTACTTTGAATATTTTTAAATAATGCATCTTCATTACTTACGCTGCCATCAGTTAAAAATACAACTTGGCGTACAAAACCATCAAACTCGCTGCCATCAAGTACGGCATTAAGCGCACCTTGTATTTCAGTGCCGCCGTCGGCCTCTAGGCTATAAATAAATCGCTCTGCACGGCGTAAATTAAAGTCACTGGCTATAAGTGGTTTATCGCTCATTGGAGTCACTATGTTGTCAAAACCAATAATGTTAAAGCTGTCGTCGCTATCAAGTAATGAAAGTGCATAAAACAACGCTTTTTTAGCTTGCTCCATAGATTGCCCGTGCATAGAGCCTGACGTATCAACTACAAAGACCATTTCACGAGGTAAGCGCTGTGTTTGTGTGAAATGATCCCCTGGTGGCATTAGCATAGCAAGCCCGTATCGGTCACCATTTTCAAACTGCTGAGTAAAAAATGCGGCTTGAGCTTGCTCTTTTTGCAGCGGTTTAAACTCAAGTACAAAGTCGCGATTAACTGCATTTGTCTCATTTAACGCTATTTTATATTGTCCAAACGCGGTGTTTTGCACATCAACATTGTGAAATTTAGAATTGATATCCACCAGCTCTAAGCCTACGTCTATATCTATGTTTAAGCTAAATTGGCTGCTTGGTACGTTATCATTTTGATTACTGCTTTTAATACTGTAAACAGGGCTTAACCATCCCGTTGGGAGTGAGTTAAAGTGCGTTTGGTTCTGAGTACTCACCTCAACTTCACCACTAATCGCGTGATAACGCGGTGTAATGGTAGTAGGAAATCTAATAGCAAATGTGCCGCTGCTGTAATCAATTATTTCTTGATACTCAAGCTCAATAATTACTTGCTCACCAGGGCCAATATTTGCCACATTCGTAATAAACATATTGGCGCGTTGCTGGCGTACAAGGGCCGCTTGCTTACCTGCTTTTTTAGCCTCCTCGTATTTTTTTTCGGCCTCTACCTTTTTATCAATTTGGCCTTTAATGACTCGCTCACCTATACGCATAGTCATGGCATGTACGGCGCTTTCATCAGGCAATGGAAAAACGTAGCGCGCATTAACCGCAAACGGGTTTTCGTTTTGATAGGTTTGCGTAACTACAACATGATTAATTAGGCCGGTTAAGGTCATATTGGCGTCGCTTTTTAATATTATTGCTGGGCCTGCTGGCGCACCATTGCTATCAAAAAGCTCTAACTTGGGTGATTGCGCATGGCTTTTGAAGCTCGCTAACAGCACAATCGCTATGAATATAAAAATGCTTACTTTAGTAAGCATTTTGGTCGGTTTACTCAACATAAAATCACTCCATCGAACGCTTTGTTTTACTTAGATTCAGTTAGATTTAGTTACTCGCCGTTTGGCCATTTACTGAGTTCATTGAGCGAGTGGTAAGCGTTACGCGTCTATCAAAAAAGTTATCTTCCACCGTGTTACTGTTAGCCAATGTTTGCTGCTCGCCAAATGCCTGCGTGCTTAAGCGTTTATGGCTCACGCCGTGTTTTATTAAATAGCTTTGCACGGCATTTACACGTGCTTTGGAAAGTAAAAGGTTGGCTTGCTCATCGCCTCGTTGATCGGCAAAGCCACTTAAATCAAGTGCGAGTTGTGGTTGGTTGTTTAACAAGGTAACCAGTTGGTCTAACTGCAGCGCAAAATGCGGGGCAATAACACTTGAACCTGTTTTAAATTGCACCGTCATCGCCAATAAGTTATTAATTTGAACTTGAGTTAACTGCTCATTTTGATTGGCAAGCACTTCTAGCTGTTGCTCTAACATATTGTTGTGGTTAAGCACGTGTTGGTAATCGCTGGTTTTTTCTTTCATAACCGTAATTGCACGCTCTTGCTCTGCAATTTTGTTATCAGCTACTTTTGAATCACCTATTAAACCACCGGCAAATGCCCCAATAAACGCACCTATTGGCCCGCCTACTACGCCGCCAATAATAGCGCCTGCACCTAAACCAATAGCCGTTTCTTTATGGGCTTCTTTTGATGGCGTGTTAGATGTTGAGGCAATTGCTGGAGTACAAAAAATAGCAACGAGTGTTAACGCAATTAATGTCTTCTTCATGATTTGATCCTTAAACTTACTTTTTAATTTGTGATGTTTTGTTTTGATGGACCTATTAAAACAAGCTCAAGTGGCAACAAAGGGGATCAAAAATGGCAAACTGCTGAGCAATTGTGGCAAAAAAATGGCAATTGCCTTTTTAAGCGTACTTAGCTTAAAAACTTCGATATAGTGCACAACAGAGCCGATAGGATAATGATTAAGATGAAAAAAATAGCCATTGTTGAAGATGAACCCGCAATCCGCGAAAACTACATAGAAATGTTGAGTGCACAGGGCTACCAAGTAAGTGGCTTTGCCGATCGCGCTAGCGCTGAAGCTGAATTTAAAAATGCCCTGCCCGATTTAGCCATTGTTGATATTGGCCTAGGCCATGAAATAGATGGTGGTTTTTTACTGTGCCAAACATTGCGATCGCTTTCTAAAACACTGCCTATTATTTTTTTAACCGCCCGCGATAGCGAAATAGATACCGTATGCGGCCTACGCATGGGCGCCGACGACTACCTAACAAAAGACATAAGCTTGGCCCACTTGGCTGCACGTATTGGTGCGCTATTTCGCCGCATGGAAGCACTTGAACAACCCGCTGATGCAAATGCACTCATAACACGCGGGCAGTTAACGCTCGACACGCAACGTATGCAGGTATTTTGGCAGCAACAATTAGTTGATTTAACCGTAACCGAATTTTGGATGCTGCATTCACTTGCCCAGCGACCAGGCCATGTTAAAAGCCGTAACGATTTAATGAGCGATGCAAAAATTTATGTAGACGACAGCACTATTACTTCGCACGTAAAACGTATTCGTAAAAAATTTATAGCAATCGATAGCACCTTTGATTGCATAGATACCGTGTATGGTATGGGCTACCGTTGGGAACAACACTAATGCTACGATTTGGTCTGCGCAGTAAATTTATATTACTTTCATGTTTTTTGTTTTTGCTGCCGTGGCTTGGCTACGAGTACGTATGGGAAATGGAAAAGTTTTTACGCCAAGGCCAAGAAAAAACCCTCGTAGGCACCACTCGTGCACTTGCTACTGCATTACATGAGCGCCCTGCATTATTTGACGAGCAAACCAACTTTTTAGACCAAGTTGTAAAAGGTCGTGATTTATACGCTTATAATCTTAAAAACCCTATTCAGCTCGACGGTAAACTTAACGATTGGGACAGCTATCAACCGTTATTTTGGCACTACGACAAACGCTATTTACAAAAAACAGATAACAAACATCAAGCCAGTGACTTATCGTTTGATCATATGGTTGGCAAGTTTGATAACTACTTATACGCCGCATTTAAAGTCACCGACAATACCCTTACTTATCGCGCTAAAAATAGCTTAAGCATTACTAATAACGATTATTTACAAATTGGCCTAAAAACGCCTGACGGCCAGTTTAATACTTACATTATTGCGCCACGCCAAAACGGCTGGGTTAATGCGTTTGATGCAAAAACCAAAGCCCCTTTTACTAAAATCCAGGGCTATTTTGAAAGTACCGAATCAGGTTATAACGTAGAGCTGCGCTTTCCTATTAGCATGCTGGGCAACAAACTTGGCTTTGCTATTGTTGACATTGATAGTAAAGAGGCATTGCTAGAGCCTAAAATAATGTCGACCTCAAACTTAAATAACCCAAACGATTTAGGCTCAGTATTAGTCCCTTCTCCAGAAATTAGCCGTATTTTAAAAGGTATGGGCCACAGTGGTAGCCGCATTTGGGTGGTTGATAACCATCATCGTGTACTTGCGCAATCGGGTACTATTCAAAATGCAGATGGCGTATGGGCTGATGGACTTGCTAACAAAGCACCTGAAACTTGGTGGCAGCGCTTTGAGCAAAATTACTTACACCCAATTTACTATAAAATATTAACGCGCCCCGAAAATGAGTTTTTAGATACCCTGCACGATGTAGCTTCTATGCAGGGCACACATTTAGCGAAAGCATTAAAAGGGCAACCAGCATCGTCCTGGCGCTTAACTCCCGACAGCAAAGCCGTTATTTTATCGGCCGCTTACCCTATTTGGATTCAAGACCAAGTAATTGGCGCGGTAATAGCAGAGGAAACCACAAACGGCGTACGTACGCTGCGTAACAAGTCACTTGAAAAACTCTTTAACGTTATTTTAGCTGTGATGCTAATTGGTACTGTCACATTGTTCTTTTTTGCCTCACGTATATCGAACCGAATTAGGCGGCTGCGCGATACCGCTGAGCAAGCAATTGATGCACAAGGGCGTGTTACCGGCAGTATTAATTACAGCGATGCTAACGATGAAATTGGGGATCTGTCTCGTAGTTTTTCAAACATTGTGAGCCGACTTGGTGGCTATACCGATTACTTAGAAAATATGTCGTCGCGGTTATCGCATGAGCTGCGCACGCCGGTTGCCGTAGTGCGCTCGTCACTCGAGAACTTACAAAGCTTGCCACAGAACGAGCAGAGCCAAAAATACCTCGACCGCGCCAGTGAAGGCGTTGAACGCTTAGGTAAAATAATAACCACCATGAGCGAAGCCACTCGCCTTGAGCAAAGTATTCAAAGCAACGAACCTGAGCCTTTTGATTTACAAAAAGTAATAAATGGTTGCATGCAAGGCTATCAGCTTACTTACCCACACCAGTTATTTACGCTTGATGTATGCCAAAACAAATTACCTATGCAAGGTGCACCGGAGTTTATAGCTCAGCTGCTTGATAAACTTATTAATAACGCGCTGGAGTTTAGTGAAGCCAATACGGCTATTAATGTAGGCCTTAAGCAGAGCGAAAATAAAGCAACATTAACAGTGAGTAATACTGGTCCTGCTTTACCTGAAGGACTCACTGAGCATATTTTTGATTCAATGGTGTCGGTACGTAGCCAGCAAATGCAGCAACAACCACATTTGGGGTTAGGGCTTTATATTGTAAGGCTGGTGTGCGATTACCATAAAGGCAGTGTAACCGCGCAAAACAACGAACAAGGTGATGGTGTAGTATTTACCGTAACACTGCCGTTAGCTAATGGTTAGGGCTGTATTTATACCGTTATATTTGTACCGTTATATTTATAGCCACTGCATTATATGCAAATAGTAAGTACGTAATAAATTAAATTCAGCTGTATATTTTTAGTTAAAAAGAGTTACTTTAATTTATCTTAACCCCATATAAATTAACAAATAAACCCCTCTCATCCCTTAAAACCCGCCGGTTACAATTTAGTACAACTTCAAATGTAACTATTCACTTTTTATTCAGTCGAATGACCATACCCTACATCATATTAAAGTATTAAATTGAAGGAATACTCATGAAACCATCACTAGAGCGTGAAGAACTAGACTTTATTTTTGACTTATACAGGCCCTCTAAAAAGCCCAAGTCTGAAGAGATAAAACCAAAAAACACCAATTACAAAGAGCTAAGAAAGCACGACGCGACTAAAAACCAAGGCGTATCGCACTACTTAGTCTGATTTTATTACGCTTGGGACTTCTCATGTTCTAAAAATGCTTTAATGCAGTTTATTTCTGCAAGTTTTACTTCTTCGCCTATTTCAGGGCCTTTTTTGCCATTTTTAAGTGCATCTTGCACTACTTGTTTCTTATCCATTTTTTGCAGTTCAGAATGAATTGCTCGCAGTTTAGCTGCTTGCGGGTATGGCTTATCTACCAGTGTTTCACCACGCCCTTGTGCATCGCATTGGCATGCTTGGGTAAACGCTATAAAACGTTCTGGGTGTACCAACGCATTTAAGTTAGTCACTATTAGCTTGTGAATGGTTTGCGGCCTTAACTGATCAATTGTATGGCAAAGGGTGTGATTATCACTGGTGAGTACACCAACATCGCGAAAACGGTTTGGCACTTTTAAGCGCTCACAAAACGCCTCAATAACTGCAACACCTTCGCGTTCGTGCCCTCGTAGGTTTCCATACTTTTTAAAACTCAGCGCTTTTCCAAAATCATGGGTAAGTGCAGCAAAGCGTGCTTCTAAGTTAAAATTCAAATCGGCTGCACGCCTAAGTACCAACATAGTATGCACAAATACATCCCCTTCAGGATGATGGTTTGCCGGTTGCGGTACATTGACCATGCGCTCAAGTTCTGGAAAAATACCTAAACCTTGCAGTGCTTCAAAATAAAGCTCAGGGTGCTTTTCACCCAGTGCTTTTTCAGTTTCAAGCCACACGCGCTCAGGTACTAAATGATTTAGCTCACCTTTATTTTTAAGCTCGCGCATTAATGCATAGGTACTTGGGTGAATACGCCAATCGCTGCCATAGCGCGCTAAAAAACGGGCAATACGCAGTACTCGAACAGGGTCTTCTACAAATGCCTCTGTGGTGTGGCGCAGTGTTTTATTTTGTAAGTCAGTTTGGCCATTAAACGGGTCAATAATATTACCGTGTTCATCAAGCGCCATTGAATTTATGGTCAAATCACGCCTTGCTAAATCTTCTTCTAGCGTAACGGTTGGGCTGGCATCAACCACAAAGCCTGTGTAGCCTTTGCCACTTTTACGCTCTGTGCGCCCCAGTGCGTATTCTTCTTTTGTTTTTGGGTGTAAGTAAACCGGAAAGTCACTACCTATTGGCACAAAACCAAGCGATTCCATCGTTTTTGGTGTTTCCCCAATCACTACATAGTCGTTATCTTTTGATTTTATATTTAGCAGTTTGTCGCGCACTGCACCACCAACGAGGTAAACTTGTTTTAAGTTACTTTTCACTTTATTCCCAATAACACTTGCCCAATTGTTTGACGCTAATCATATCATTAATTAAAAAATTCTGCGGTATTTGCCAAGCTTAAGTAAGCTCATTACAATGGCGCATTATTTTTAGCTATAGCCTCACAATTAATGAAAAACCATTCATCAAAAAAAGAACTCATATTACTACCCATTTTATTAGTGGTTATTTTAATGTGTGTGGCGGGTCACTTTTTACTACAAGCAAATTTTCAAGACAGTAATGTGGTTGAATACATGTTGGCAGCACTGCCGTTTGCTATGTTTGGGTTGGTTATTGTGGCGTTTAAAATGGCGGCTAAAAGCGAAAAAGATGAGCAAAACGAGCAGGACTCTTAATCCTACTCTGTTTTAGCTACTTATTATAATTTAAAGTATGTGATAGCCAAACCAGTCTGGCTTTATCGGCTGCGATATACCGCTGGGCGTGAGCTTAATGTTTAGCTGGCTGTCGAGTAAATCAATGGCAAAGCAATCGTCCACATCATGTAAATCATCTTTATGAATATGACTAAGCCCTGCGAGCAAATCGTTTTTAGCGCGCTCTTTAGCTTCATGGCTACTGCTTGCAACATACAGTGCAAAGTCATGTTGCTCAGCCATTGAATCACTTCTGTAAGCGCCTAAATTTACAAAATAGAGTTGTTTATTTTGCTCCACATAGCTATCAACAACTTCTACTTTAAAGCCATCAATATGATTAATTGCCATGTAGCTATCCATGTGAACACTACTTCTGTCGCCTACCCATTGGCTTTTTAACTTTGAGTAGGTTTGCTCTATATTCTCCCCTACTACAAAACGAATATCATGCATTTCAATGTGGCAACCTTGAATCCGGCCACCTAAATACACCATAAATAACTGCATGCTTTTCCTTAACCTAAATTATCAACATCAATATTATGCTTTTTAATCAACTTATAAAAATCTGAGCGGTTGCGCTTGGCAAGCTTAGCGCCTTCAGCTACGTTACCACCTGCCATTTTTAAAGTGTTAATTACATAGTCGCGCTCAAACTCTTTTTTAGCGTCGTTTAGTGATAATGGTTCTACGTATGTTTCGTTACTATTTAGCGCAGCTAACACTAAATGCTCTGAAATAACATCGCTTGGCGTTAATGCTACAACCTGCTCTACTACGTTTTGTAATTGGCGGATATTACCTGGCCAGTCGTAACGTACAAGCGCATGCATAGCATCGCTTGCAAAGTGTTTTTCAGTTTGGTTCATGCGCTTAGCAATGCTTGCACTAAAGTGCTGTGCTAATAAGCTTATATCTTCGCGGCGCTCACACAGTGGCGGTAATTTTAAATTAACTACGTTTAAACGATAGTATAAATCTTCTCTAAATTGCTGGTTTAAAATAGCTTCAGGAAGATTTTTATGTGTTGCCGACACTATGCGTACATCAATTGCTATCTCTTCTTGAAAACCTACTGGGCGAATTGTTTTTTCTTGTAATACGCGCAGTAACTTAACCTGTAAGTTAAGCGGCATATCGCCAATTTCGTCTAAAAATAACGTGCCACCCTGTGCTTGTTGAAACAAACCTTGGTGATCTTTAATTGCACCCGTAAACGAGCCTTTTTTATGACCAAATAATTCGGACTCTAAAAGCTCCCCTGGTACAGCGCCGCAGTTAATTGCAACAAAAGGGCCACCGCTTACATGGCTATGCTGGTGAATCGCCTGTGCGAGTAATTCTTTACCAGTACCACTAGCCCCCGAAATAAGTACATTAACTTGCGTTGGCCCAAGTAGTTTTACTTGCTCTAACAAGTGCAGCATTGCACCACTGCGCGTAACTATATTACTTTTAGGTGCAGCTTCATCGGCGTTAACACCATGAATTTCTATCGCTTTTGCAAGGCTGTCAAAGAGCTCATCTTTATCCACTGGTTTAGTTATGAATGCAAAAATGCCCTGCTTAGTTGCCTCTACTGCATCAGGAATTGAGCCGTGCGCTGTCATCATAATGACAGGTAATGCAGGGTAGCGGCTTTGCAGCTGACGATGCAGTGCCATACCATCCATTTCATCCATGCGTAAGTCGGTTATTACGGCGTCAAACACTTGGCTTTTAAGTATTTGTAGTGCGGTTAAGCCGCTTTCGCAGGTTGTTACTTCGTATCCTTTTGATTCAATACGAATAGCGAGCAGTTTTAATAAGCTAGCGTCGTCGTCTACGAGTAATACTTTTGCACCTTGTACTTTAGTTGCGGCCATCGTTACTGCTCCTTCGTTTCTTCTCGTAGTAAAAGTTGCTGCTCAATCGTTGCTAACGATGAGAGGGTTTCTTGCATTTTATTATTAAGTGCTTGCTGCTCTTTTTTAGCATTTATTTGCATAGTTACTTGCTGCTTTTGAAGCCATAAATATTGCTTTATGTCATCAGGCCAAAAGTAAGCAAGATCGAGCTTTAGCAACTGAGTCATTACCGTATTTGGATCATTATTTATGTTTAAGCACATAAATTTAAAAAAGCGTTTAAGCTCGTTTTCGCCTGTAAAAACATCTTTGCTAGGTACCAATTTAAACCCGCCACACTGATTAGCGTGCCATGCAATAACTTGCTCTGCAGGAGGATAGCTTGGTTCAATTTTTGGTCTAGGTTTTGGACTAGGGTTACTGTTTTTGTCGGTCGTTTTTTTTGTATCGACCACAGGTGCAGGTGTAATTGACACACGCTCTTCTTGCCCATTATTAATTTCACAACCTGATATAACCATGCTGCTACTGAGCACACATAAAATAGCGATTAAACGCAAGCGCATGTTAATTAACTCCTAGATTTTTTGTTATGGGAATTTTAATTGAAAACCGGCAACCATGTGGCTCGTTATGCTCAACACTAAGTGTACCTCTTAGCTGTTCAACAGACTCTTTTACAATAGTTAAACCCAGCCCACTGCCTTGCAGCGTAACATTTTTACTGTGTTTACCTTGATAAAATGCGCTGAAAATTTGAGTTTTTTCTTGCTCTTTAATACCGCACCCTTTATCAAGTACAACGATACAAAGCTGGTTTTGCTCAAGCGCTAAATTAATAGTAACGCTTTGCTTATCTTCTGAAAATTTTAAGCCATTTGAAATAAGCTGAATTAAAATCATCTCAATAAGCTCACTAGGTAAAGCAAGCGGTTTGTTAGGTAAAGTATTTTGCCACTGCAGAGCTTGCTGACGCGCAGTTAAGCGATGCTCAAAATGGCTATTAATTTTATTAATAAGAAGACTAAATTCAACTTCGCTTAGGCTATCTTTACTGGTGCGAATAGCATTATAACTCAGCAAGCTGTCAATCATTGTACGAAGGCGCACCATAGATTGGCTAATAAGCTCAAGCACTGCTTTTTGCTCAGCGGTAATTGGACCTACTATTTCATCAGTTAATAAGTCAGTGCCTTCGACCATTGAAGCAAGCGGCGTTTTTAGCTCATGAGTTACATGGCGTAAAAAAGTATCTTTTTGCTGCTCAAGCATATGAAGCTGTTCTTGTACCCATTGGAGCTTTTCTCCTAGCTCAACAAGCTCAGCTGAACCTTTCACAGATATTTTTTGCTGCCAATGCCCCTGCCCAAGCTTATCAATAACCGTAGTTAACCCTTTTAGCCGCCCACTTATGCGCCATAAAAAACCACCCCCAACAATTAAAGTCAGTGGAATAAGTGCCACCAGCCAATTTATAAATGACGCTTGCAGGCTTGTAAGCTCTTTTTGGTTATTGGTAATTTGCGCTTCGTTTTTATCACGTAACCATAAAGTAAGCTCAGCAACTAAATCGCTCACTGGCACAAATAGCTCAGCTTGCTGTTGTTTTTTCTCAACAAGCTCTACATGCGCGGTTTGTAAGGTGGTATATAAGCGTTGCCATTGGTTGATATACTCTTTATTCGTGTTTACAAATTTGAGTTCATCAATGCTTTGTAGGGATGATTGCCATTTATCAACAATAAGCTTATCTAGCGATTCACTTTTTAATACCCAGTTTTGTCTAGTGGCGCGTTCAAGACTGTTGAGTTCTTGCTTTAAAGTGTTAAACGATTTGGTAACTTGGTAGTTGCTACTCACAATACTTTGAGTAACCGCTAATTGCTTATTAAGCGCATTTAAAAATACGATCACCACTATAGAAAGCGGCAGTAACGAAAGCAGCATACTCATTGCAAATTGCCCAATTAAATTAGGCCGCCAGTTAAGCATTGCTTGGTATTTTTTAGCTATGGTTGCTGGCATTTCGTTTAGTCCTTTTAAGTTAAGCGTTCTATTATTAAGTGCTTACCTTATACACTAGCTGAACCAGCAATTATATTTAATACGATTAACAGCCAGCACTACAAAACAATGTGTCGCCAAATAGAGACAACGTAACTTGTTGATTTTAATAAACTCCCTTTTAACCCCATTAAATAGTGTTGCAAAAGGCGCACAAAAATTACAATAAACCCAGTAAAAACTTCTCACTGGTTTAAAGCTAAAACAATAACCAATTGAAAAATAACAACAATTATTATTGGCACCATTTTTGTAATAGGAGTAATAACTTTAATCAATAAGGAAATAATTATGAACAAACGCATTTTAGTAATTTCATCATTACTGGCTTTAGGCTTTTTAGGCGCTAATGCACACGCAATGGACGTTCACGCGACTTTTAACGAACTTGATAAAGACAGTAACGGCACATTAAGTGAAGCCGAAGCAGGTGAAGATGCTGTGTTACACGAGAATTTTTCTCAAATTGATACTAATCAAGATGGGCAATTGTCGCTAGATGAATTCAAAAAATTTATTCAATAAACTCATTTAATAAGGAACGTGATTATGAAACAACTTATAGCCGCTTTTTCATTAATGTTTTTAGCAATTAGTGCCACCGTAATTGCATCGCCAATAAATGTGCGTTTTGCCCACTTAGATAAAGACATGGACGGACAAATATCAATTGCAGAAGCAAAGGAAGATAAGGAAGTAATGAGACAATTTGCCGACTTAGATGAAGACGGTGATGAAAAGGTCTCAAAAAAAGAATTTGAAAGCTTTAAACCTTAATGAGTAATTACTGATTAAGCTTTACTTAAGCTTGTTATAGGTAAACTGGAATTAAAAGCATTTGCCATAATCCCTGAGGGAGTGTGTAAAAGGATTTAATGTTGGGAGTTAAATTACGGCAAGTGCTTTTTCCTTTTCACTTTATTTTAGCCACAAACTTTAAATACATCTTTTGGAAGGAACACCATGAAGATACTTCCCCTTACTATAAGCATCTTAATGCTATTAAGCTTTGATGCAGCTGCACTTGATGTAAAGCAACGCTTTGATCACCTCGATAGCGACAAAAGTGGCTATTTAACGCATGACGAACTTGATCCCCAACCACAACTATTAAACACATTTGTAAAATGGGACAAAAACCAAGATAACCAAATTTCGTTAATCGAATTTAAAAATTACCTTACCAATAACCTCTACTGAGTATTTTTCATGAAAAAAACAAGCTATATAGCGCTTTTTGCGTTTAGTATTTTTAGCACATTAGGCTTTGCTGCAAGCAACAATGTTGCAGAGCAATTTGAAAAACTTGATAGAAACCAGGATGGTTTTTTAACACGTTCAGAAACCGCTGTAGACCCTGCTTTGTGGTCTCGGTTTTCAAGCTACGATCAAGACAAAGACGGCAAGCTAACGCTAAGTGAATACAGTTTATACGCTAGTAAATAAACCCTTTCAAAAGCTAGATATTTTATGTTCTAGCTTTACTGCTTTTTTCTTCATCATAATTTGTCTCACATATTGGTATTATAAAGTTGGGTTTGCTAGTGTTAACGCACTAACAATAAAAAATAATGCCTTATGTCGCTCAAAAAAATAATCAAACCACTCATACTAGCCAGCCTTTGCGCTAGTTCTAGTTACACTCTTGCACAAACAAAAGTAATTTATAACGCAAATGGTTATACCCCTTTATACCAAGGTGAAGTACAGCAGTTTACTACCCTCGTTATTAAAAATGGCAAGGTAGTAAAACTAGGTAGCGATACACTTAAAGATAGCTACCCAGATGCCAAGCTAATTGATGCGCACGGTAATACCTTATTACCAGGCTTAATTGATGCTCATGGGCACGTTATTGGCCTTGGCGATAATTTATCGCAACTTGATGTACGCGGTGCAGAATCGGTTGATGAAGTAACGAATAAACTAAAAGTATTTGCCGATAACAAACAAGGTTGGATTATAGGGCGAGGTTGGAACCAAGAGCTTTGGGCTGATACACGCTTTCCTACTGCTAAAGATTTAGACAAAGTAGTTAACGATCGACCTGTGGTGCTTTCTCGAGTTGATAGCCATGCCATTTGGGTTAATTCAAAAGCGCTCGAACTTGCAGGTATTACCGCCCAAACAAAAGCACCTGAAGGCGGTGAGATAATTAAAGACGAATTTGGCAATCCTACGGGTATTTTTGTAGACAAAGCAGAATCGCTAATTACCCAGCATATGCCAGCCCCTTCAAAACAAGATATAAGTGACTCACTTGATGCAGCAGGTAAACATTTATTAAGTTTAGGCATTACCTCTACTCACGATGCAGGTATTGATAAAACCACATGGGAGGTTTATAAAGAGCGCGGCGACCTTGGTAATTTACCGCTACGTATTGTGGCAATGTTAAGTGGTGCAAGCCCTGATTTAGACACAATGTTAAAGGCAGGCCGATACCACGACAAAAATGACTTTATGGAAATTCGCAGTGTTAAAGTTTACGCCGATGGCGCACTGGGCTCTCGTGGTGCAGCACTTATTGAAGAATATGCAGACAGACCTGGTCACCATGGTTTAATGCTTGAAACGCAAGAGAAACTCGAAGCACTCTTTACACAAAGCTTTAAAAGCGGCTTTAGCGCAAATACTCACGCCATTGGCGACAAAGCAAATAAAGTAGTACTTGATGCCTATCAAAATGTGTTTAAAAAAACGGGCGGTATATTACTGCGAAACCGAATAGAGCACGCCCAAATTGTAACCCCTGATGATATCCCTCGCTTTAAAGCGTTAAAAATAATCCCTTCAATGCAGCCGGTGCATGCCACTTCTGATATGCATATGGCAGAGCAGCGTTTAACTGAAAAACAACTAAGCGGCGCCTACGCGTGGCAAACATTTTTACAGCAAGGTTCGGTTGTTGCAGCGGGCTCTGATTACCCTGTAGAGCTTGCAAATCCATTTGATGGTTTGTATTCAGCCATTACACGCATGGATCATAACAAACTACCGGAAAACGGCTGGCGTGCAAGTGAAGTACTAAGCCGCGAAGATGCATTACGTGCATTTACTCTCGGTGGCGCCTATGCAGCTCATCAAGAATTTAAGGTGGGTAGTTTAGAAAAAGGTAAATGGGCCGACTTTATTTTAATTGATAAAGACTACTTTAAAGTACCTGTTGAGGAGATATACAAAACAAACGTACTGCAAACATGGGTAGCAGGAATAAAGCGATACGAAAAAACTAAAACAGAAAATACCACCGAAAAATAAAACTAAAAAAGGGTTAACGCAAGTTAACCCTTTTTGGTTGTGTAGGAAGGCACTTTTAGCTAAACATGTTTTTCACATCTTTTAGCATGTCGTTGTACTCATCACTTGTGAATAATTGCATAGACGGTATAACGCCTTTGTCTATATACGTTTGCAGCGCTGCAGACTTATCAGAAACTTGTAACGTGCCCTCTAAAATAGCCCCTACTCGAATAAAATCCACGTAACTAACTTTTTCAGGTTTGTAACTTGGGTCAGCCCAGCTCTGAGCTACATCAACAAACTCTTTAGGGAATTCCCACGCTTGCATAATAGATGAGCCAACCTTTCCGCTAAGCTTTTGAATTGCATGAGCCAAAAAGCTTGGATTAGCAAATACCTCTGGGTGGCGCTCAGCTTCGGTTAAAATTGGTAATACACCAATATTATACACAAGTGCGGCGAGTGTAATAGAATCACGATTTAGTGACGTGTGCTTACTATTTTTTAAATAAAATTCCATGAGTGATATTGAATGGCTAGCAACAGTTAATGTTTTTTGCCATGCCTTACCCATGTAGCCTTTAATTAGCTCATTATTTGATACAAATAATTGTTCCATAGCCATAGCTGTAGCAATGTTTTTAATTTGACGTAATCCAATACGAGTCACTGCTTGTTGTAAATTAGATACTTTTACAGAACGTCCCATAATCGCACTATTAGCTACTTTTATCATACGAGCTGAAAGCGCTGGATCTTGTGAGATTACATCTGACATTTGGATTAAATTCACATCTGGGTTATCTGCAGCTTGGCGAACCTTAATCGCTACTTCAGGTAGCGTTGGTAAAACCAACGTATCGTTATTTATTCTATCGACTAGAATCGTTAATAAAGCGTTTTCTGTAGACATAAAGCTGCCATCCTTTTGTGTTCAGCCTGTAAAGTAACTGCAAACTCAAGCAGTTAATTTTCGTATTAGTAATATAATTAGTATTGTCTAACTTACCGATAAAGTTAAGAAAATTATAGAAGTTTATTTTTATTTATAATGCTTTACCGCTCATGCTTGCCTTACAACGCCAAATACTTGCTATTTACCATTTAGTTTTGCTTTAATGCACTCACAATAAGGAAGCGTTTGTACATACTTAATATTTTAACTAAAGCAGTACAAATTATTAAACTTACTTTTTAACAGGCAATATAATGATCTTAAATAAAATTAGCCAAGCAATTATGCTCTCTGGTGTTGTTTTTCTTAGCGCATGTTCTGAACAAGCGCCGTCTTCTACCGACAACACAGCCGTAGAGCTTGCTCAAAAAAGCAGTGCACAGTCAGGCCCTAAGCTTATTAATGCAGATAAACAACGTTTAGATATTTACACCGACTTTAGCTTACAAAGTGATTTATTGCACTTAAGCGATAATCAACGAGCAATGGTTGCAAAGCTTATTGACGCTTCAAAAATAATGGATGAGTTATTTTGGAAGCAAGCATTTGGTGAAAATAAAGATGCTTTTTTAGCAAAACTAAACGATGAAAAAGTACGTAAATTTGCTGATATTAACTATGGTCCATGGGATCGTTTAAATGGTGATGAAGCATTTTTATCCAGCTATAAAGAAAAACCTCTTGGCGCACAGTTTTACCCTGCTGATATAACCAAAGAAGAGTTAAACAATGCAGACGTTGAAGATAAAACAGGGCTTTATTCTGTAATTAAGCGTGATGAGCAAGGTAAGCTTTACAGCGTGCCTTATTCAAAAGAATACGCTGATGAGCTTGCAAAAGCCGCTGATATTTTACGTGAAGCAAGCAAACTTGCTGACGATAAAGAATTTGCTAACTATCTAAACTTGCGTGCCGATGCTCTACAAAAAGATGACTTTCAAGTATCTGACTTTGCTTGGATGGATATGAAAAATAACCCAGTAGATGTGGTTATTGGTCCAATTGAAACTTATGAAGATCAATTATTTGGTTACCGCGCAGCTTATGAATCTTACGTACTTATTAAAGATTTAAAATGGAGCGAACGCTTAGCTAAATTTGCAGCATTTTTACCTGAGCTTCAAAAAGGCTTACCTGTAGATGCTAAGTACAAACAAGAAGTACCAGGCTCTGACGCCGACCTAAATGCATATGATGTTGTTTACTACGCTGGGCATTCAAACGCGGGTAGTAAAACAATAGCAATTAACTTACCAAACGATGAGCAAGTACAGCTAGAAAAAGGAACTCGTCGTCTGCAACTTAAAAACGCAATGCGTGCTAAATTTGATAAAATTTTAGTACCAATTTCAGAGCAGTTAATTGTACCAGAGCAGCGTAAACACATTACTTTTGATGCATTTTTTGCCAATACGATGTTCCATGAAGTGGCTCACGGTTTAGGTATTAAAAATACAATCACAGGTAAAGGTACTGTTCGTCAATCACTACAAGAACACGCAAGTGCCCTTGAAGAAGGTAAAGCCGATATTTTAGGTCTATACATGATTGAACAGTTACTTAAAAAAGGCGAAATTACTGAAGGCACTATTGAAGATTATTACACGACCTTCATGGCAGGTATATTCCGCTCAGTTCGTTTTGGAGCATCAAGCGCGCATGGTAAAGCAAATATGATCCGCTTTAACTTTTTTGCTCAAGAAGGTGCTTTTTCTAAAAATGAAGAAGGCTTATACCGCGTTAATATGGAAAAAATGAGCATTGCAATGGCCAAGCTTTCTCGCTTAATTTTAACTCTGCAAGGTGATGGCGATTATGAAAAAGTAGATCAACTAATTGCAACGCATGGCGACATTAAAGAAGAACTTGCTAAAGACTTAGAAAAACTAAGCAAAGCTAATATCCCTGTAGATGTAACATTTAAGCAAGGTAAGGAAGTACTAGGGCTTAAATAAGTTTAGTTAAACTTAGTTAAACCCTAAAAAAGCGTTGCAGCTTAAAACTGCAGCGCTTTTTTTAGCTCTGTGATTTGTAGATCTGTATAAGGCACTGCTGGGTGTTTACCCCATATTGGCGCAGGCCATGCAGCATCACTCGTAAAACGCGCAATATGATGAATATGCAACTGCGGCACCATATTACCTAAAGCCGCTATGTTTAATTTATCAGGTTTAAATACATCCATTAATAATTTACTTAGCTTGGCTGACTCTTTTAAATAAACAATTTGATCATCCTCAGATAAATCAATTATCTCTTTTAAGTTAGCCCGCCTAGGCACTAATACAAACCACGGATACAAGCTGTCGTTCAATAAAAGTACTTTACACAATGGCCAATCGGCAAGTTCTATACAGTCGCGTTTAAGTTCTGGCGCTAGTTTAAATTCAAGGTGAGTCATTGCTATGTCCTACTTTGTCTTTGATAATCGCCACTTTATAGCATTTAGTTGCAGTTGCACACGCTTGGCTTTACCATCAAAGCAATATTTATAATAAGCTAAGGCAACCTTGTGCTAAAAAAAATAAAACACCTCTCACTAGCTATACCGTTAATGGTTGGCGCTATTAGTGTTCAAGCAAAACCTTTATCGCTGGAGCGAATTTTTGACGATCCGAGCCTTTCTGGTAAATCACCTGTACAACTTAAATTTTCGCCTGACGGCAGCCGTGTAACTTACCTACAAGGCAAAAGCGATGACTACAACCGCTACGATTTATGGGAATACAATCTAAAAGATAACACCAACCGTGTGCTAGTTGATTCGGCAAAGTTATTTTCAGGCCCAGAAAACCTATCAGATGAAGAAAAAGCACGCCGCGAACGCCAACGTATTTTTGGTAAAGGCATACTTGAATACAAATGGTCTAAAGATGGCAAAGCACTTTTATTCCCACTCAATGGTGACCTTTATTATTACGATTTAGCCTCAGATAAAAGTAAAAAACTAACCGACACTGAAGCATTTGAAACCGATGCACGCTTTTCACCTAAAGGTAACTACGTATCGTTTATTCGAGAGCAAAACCTTTATGCTTTAGAGCTTGAGTCTGGTAAAGAGATTCAGCTTAGTAAAGATGGCGGCGGCGTAATTAAAAACGGCATGGCCGAATTTGTTGCTCAAGAAGAAATGAGCCGTATGACAGGTTACTGGTGGTCAGGTGATGAAACTAAAATTGCCTATACCCGCGTTGACGAAACCCCTGTAAAAGAAGCTATCCGTAACGAAATTTACGCTGACGAAGTTAAATTATTTAACCAGCGCTACCCGTTTACAGGTACCGATAACGTTAAAATTCAACTTGGTGTGGTTAAGCTAAACGACCAAAAAGTAGATTGGATTGATTTAGGTAAAGATGAAGACATTTACATTGCACGCGCTAAATGGCTAAAAGACGGCAATACACTGTCGTACCAATGGCAAAATCGCTCGCAACATAAATTAGAACTGCGTTTTTATAACAGCGAAACTAAAGCCCAAAAAGTAGCGCTGACCGAAAACAGCGAAACGTGGATAAACCTACATTTTGATCTTGAGTTTTTAAAAGACAAAAAACACTTTGTATGGGCATCTGAGCGCGACGGCTTTAAACATTTATATCTGTATCGTACAAACGGTCAACTTGTTCGCCAAATTACCTCAGGTGACTGGGCTGTTGATAGCTTAAAAGGTATTGATGAGAAAAAAGGCATTGTTTACTTTGCCGGTCGAAAAGATACACCGCTTGAAAGCCATTTATACAGCGCGCCTTTATTTAAAAAAGGCGATGCCAAACGTATTACCGAAAAAGGTCAGTACCACAATGTTGTGCTAGCAAAGGACAGCAAAACCTTTATCGATAATAGCTCGTCTGATAATAAACCAAACTCAGCAGCGCTTCGTAAAGTAAACGGCGAATTCATTACCTGGCTTGAAGAAAATAAGCTTGATAGTAGCCACCCGCTTACCCCTTATTTAAGCGATTTAACAAAACCAGAATACGGCACAATTAAAGCCGAAGATGGTCAAGTTATGCATTACCGTTTATTTAAGCCTAGCAACATTACTGATGGCAAAAAGCACCCTGTTATTGTTAACGTATACGGCGGCCCGCATGCTCAACGAGTGACGAATAGCTGGCGCAGTAAAAACTTGTACTTTCAGTACATGGCGCAACAAGGTTACGTAATTTTTCAACTGGATAACCGTGGTTCGTACAACCGTGGTAAAAAGTTTGAAGATGCTATTTATAAACATTTAGGTGTGGTTGAAGTTGCCGATCAAATTAAAGGCGTAGAGTTTTTACGTACACTTGATTACGTTGATCCACAACGCATCGGTGTTTATGGCCACAGCTACGGCGGCTACATGGCACTTATGACTATGTTTAAAGCAGGCGATTACTTTCAAGCCGGCGTATCAGGTGCTCCAGTAACCGATTGGGCTCTATACGATACACATTACACAGAGCGTTATTTAGGTCACCCTGATACAAATGCTAAAGGCTATGAGGACAGCGCAGTATTTCCATATGCTGATGGCTTAAAAGGCCCATTAATGATTTACCATGGAATGGCTGATGACAACGTATTGTTTACGCATTCAACTAAGTTATTTAAACAACTGCAAGATAACGAAAAACAGTTTGAAATGATGACCTACCCAGGCTCTAAGCACAGCCTACGCGGTAAACAAGTGCAAACACACTTACATCAAACAATTACAAACTTCTTTAATCGCCATTTTGACGTTAAATAAGCAAGTAAAGTAATAACAGACTAAAGGCTGATTGATAAATCAGCCTTTTTTTTGCATTAATAGGCGTTAAGCCTAGATTAAACTCTTTTTTTAGCTACGCTTATTCTATGCGCTAAAGCGCACACTTTTTGAGGATAAATGTATGCCTAATCTACGAAGTTTTAGTATATCCCAGCGTTTTTCACTGTTAATAGCCATCGTTGTATTTGGACTAATAATACTTAGTATATCGAGCCTAACTCATCAATATAGTTCGCTAAAAGACGAGCAATACATAAAAACACAAAATGTAGTAGAAACGGCGTACAGTATAATCGAGCACTATTATGCGCTTGAACAAGATAACACTCTCACTCAACAACAAGCTCAATCACAAGCACTTAATGCAATAAAAGCACTGCGCTACGACAAAACCAATTACTTTTGGATTAACAATTACCAGCCAACAATGGTTATGCACCCTATAAAACCTGCGCTTGATGGAAAAGATTTAACTAATAACAAGGACCCTGACGGCAAAGCATTGTTTGTTGATATGGTAAATATAGTTAAACGCTCTGGCGAGGGATTTATCCCTTATAAATGGCCAAAACCAGGTAAAGATAAACCGGTTGAAAAAATCGCATTTGTTAAAGGTTTTAATCAATGGCAGTGGATTATTGGCTCGGGTGTTTACCTTGATTCAATTGAAGAAGCATTTAGCGAGCAACGTAACCTTATAGTCATCAGTGCAATAATTATGATTATTGCTGTTATTTTACTTAGTTACTTTATAGGTAAGAGTATTTTAATACCGACTCGCTTAGCAGCCGATATGATGAAAGACATTTCTCAAGGCGAAGGTGATTTAACCCGTAAATTAAATGAATCCGGTAATGATGAAATATCTGAACTATCACGTTCATTTAATTTATTTGCTCTAAAAATGCGCGAGTCACTTGTTCATGTAGCACAAAGTGCAAACGATGTAAGCGAACATGCGCATACAGTTGACGACTCAAGTAGAACAAGCCACTCATTTATTGAGCTTCAAAACGATAGTTCAACCCAAGTTGCAGCTGCCATGGAGCAAATGACTCACCAAATACACGATGTGAGCCGTAACGCTGAAGCCGCAGAGCAAGCAGCTAAGGATGCAGCACAAAATGCATCAACGGGTAAAAATGTGGTTGCGCAAACAATTACAGCAATAGAAACACTCTCAAGCAACATTGAAACAGTCAGCCGTGTAACAGAAGATTTAGCCAACGAGAGCCATAATATAGGCTCTGTGCTTGATGTAATAAGAAGCATATCGGAGCAGACAAACTTACTGGCATTAAACGCTGCCATTGAAGCAGCTCGCGCAGGAGAGCATGGTCGAGGATTTGCTGTTGTTGCAGATGAAGTAAGAACACTGGCCAGTCGTACAGGGCAAAGTACTGACGAAATTCAAACCATGATCACTAAACTACAAGAAGGTGCAAAAGCAGCAGTAGAAGCAGTTAAATCAAGCCAAGCACTTTCAGTTTCTACCGTAGAGCAGGCGTCATCAGCCAATACTTCACTTAATGAAATAGAACGACTTGTTTCAATTATTACCGAAATGAACAGCCAAATAGCACGTGCCACAGAGCAACAAACGCAAGCTGCCGACGAGGTTAATTTGCGTATTAATGAGCTATCTCAATCAACTGAGCAATCATTAAATAATACTAAGCAGCTTACCGATGCCAGTGATAACCTCAAACAAAGTAGCGAAGGTCTTTCGAGCGTAGTTAATCGTTTTAAATTAGATTAATCGATAGCGTTCTCATAAAATGCAAAAGCCCTGAATTAACAGGGCTTTTTTATTACATGTAAGTTTTTAGCTTACAAACAATAACGTGCAAACAAGCTCGTTACTGATGCAGCTGTTGGCTTACCATGCTGCCAATCACCGCCTTCAACACCGCTACCTGCTATATCCATATGAACATAAGGTAGAGGCTGTGCAGAGTCATTACCGTGCTTATCAAGCCCACCAACAATAGCCATAAACGCCATAGGGAACTGATGTCCACGAGCAGTAACGGCAGATGCTGCGTTATTGCTAGATAAAACATCGTCAGCTAGCGTACGTGGTTTAATAAAGTCGTAGTCTTCACGGCGTGAACGCGATACTTCAGCGCCATCGGCCCACAAATCTCCAAGGTCAGCTATTTGACGTGAAACACCAGCACTACGAGCTGGACCATTTTCAACATACGCACCGTAAGGACCCATTGCGCGAGCTGCATGACCCGTTAATGTAGCAACAGTAAACAGCGTTGGATTAACCTCACCTTTAGCTAAATCTTTCATTTCGCTAAGCAGGTCGCCCATTGCTAAACGCCCTTCTGCATCGGTATTACCAATACGGACACGAACACCTTCACGGCTAGTAATAATTTCATCTGGCACAAAACAATCTGAGCCAATAGAGTTACGAACAACAGCTAAGTACGAGACCACTTTAACGCCTTTAGGCTGATAATCAGCAACGGCTTTCATAAAGCCCGCAACAGAAGCTGCGCCGCCTTTATCACGGCTCATGCCTGCCATATGGCCGCCTACTTTTAAATCTGCACCGCCTGTATCGTATACAAGGCCCTTACCTACAAACATAAGTGTGCGAGTAATTTCGCCCTCTGGTACATATTCAAGCTTGACAACACGTGGGTGATGGCGCTCAACTGCATACGATGCGCGAGCAACTGTACTTAGCATTGGGTAGTTTTTATCAATAGCTGCAATATCATCAATTACGTCAACTGCAATGTTTGAGCCTTTAAACAATTCAACGCAGTAATCAGCAAAACGTGGGGGAGCCATACGCTCAGGTTCAGTACCACACAGGTCACGCGCTGCATATTGGCCAGCTGCAATTGCATTAACAGCTTTAATAGTTTGCTCGCTTGCGCCAACTAAACCAATCTGTGTAATTGGTTCAATGCTTTCACCGTGATATTCACGCGCTTCTAATGGCTGCCATAAGGCTTGGCAAGCGCCTAAATAAGCAACCTCTAAAGCATGCTGATAACGGCTATCGCCATTTAAATTTGGTAAAAATAATGCAGGGTTAATACTGCCCGACGCTTTTGCTTCGTTAATTGCTAATTTAGCAGCATCAAAATAACGACGCACGTCGTCGTAATCTCTATTTAACGGACCGGTTGGCGCAAGTACAACGCGCTTGTTTTCAATTACTAATAAAGTAACTTGCTTACCGATGCGAGAATCTACGTTTGCTTGAGCTAAAATAGCATCACGTAATGAGTTATTTGGTAACTGAGAAAAGTCATTACTAATAATAATAAGCGCATCATGAGATGTGCATTCAAGGATTGCACTAACCGCTTGAGGGTATGCCATAAATAAGGTCCTGTTAGAAAACATAAGCCCCTATTATCGTCGATTTAAATATTGAAGACCAGTAAGGAGCGATGAGCTAATCACATAACCTATCAATAAATGGCAACTTGGAGTTACAGGCTTTACAGCTTAATCGAGAATACTAAGTTGGAAGTTTTGCTCTGGCTCGTTTTTAATGCCAACGCCTATGCCAAGTAATCTTACAGGCTGTTGTAGCCCACGCTGGTAGGCCTTAGTAAGTAGTTGAACAAATATTTCTGTATTTAGCTCGTGGTATACCTGATCGGCAGAGGTCACTACAAAATTTGCAAACTTCACCTTAACACTCAATTTATTAATACGGTTTTGTAACTGCTGTTTATTAAGCCTTAAAACTAATTCGTCTAACAATCTTGGCAGCTCATCTAAGCACTCTTGCAAACTTGTTTTGTTGTACTCGTAGGTATGTTCAACACTCAGCGATTTTCTTATACGATCTGTGGATACTTTACCAACATACTCACCTGCACATTTTTGATAAAGCGACACACCAAAATTACCCACATGTTGCTGCATCCAGTTAACGCCTTTTTCACGTACATCCTTGCCGGTATATAAGCCTTTTAAATTTAGCTTTTCGAGCGTTACTTTGCCCACTCCTGGAATTTTCCCAAGCGGTAATTGCGCTAAAAAGTCATCGACCTCATCAGGCAAAACGACAAATTGACCATTCGGTTTATTTTCGTCACTGGCTATTTTGGCAATAAATTTAATCGGTGCAATACCAGCTGATGCAGTGAGCCCTGTAGCATTGTAAATATCGGCTCTTATTTGCTGTGCAATAAGTGTGGCACTGCCTTTACAAGCGGTGCTGTCTGTTACATCTAGGTAGGCTTCGTCTAAAGAAAGGGGTTCAATTAAGTTTGTATAGCGGCTAAATACTTCACGTATTTGGTTTGAAGCTTCTTTATATACAGCCATGCGCCCTGGGACAATAACTAAATCGGGGCATAATTGTTTAGCATGATAGTTCGACATAGCCGATCGCACGCCATACTCTCTAGCTATATAGTTAGCGGTTGAGAGCACGCCTCGTCGGCTATTGCCTCCAATAGCAAGCGGTACACATGCAAGTTTTGGATTATCTCGCATTTCTACTGCTGCATAAAAGCAATCCATGTCTATGTGAATAAACTTCTTCATCACCACAATAATAACTGGTTATTTATACAGTCATTATTATAGAATAAAATGTGATATGCAAGCCTAGGGCCTGTTTATCTTTCGAGGTTAAATTTGCAGCAGTATGTTTGGTATTTAGGCAAGGCTGAGCCTATGTAGTGTGGTTATTCCCCATAAATAGGCGATAACGTAGCACAAATGCCAAACATATGCTGCCCGAAGGGTTCTGCCTAGGGGCAATTTACTCTTTGTTGCTCGGTTTTTACTTAGCCCACTAGGTCACAAACCTCGCGCCGCGATTAAATAGCCCCTAGATTGAACAAATTTTAATCCTGAAAGGTCAACAGGCCCTAGTTAACGATTAAAAAAAGTGTTTATTGTCCTCCGATCTCTTATAACCACGTAGCCAATACATAACCTCAAATAAAAATCCTGCCAACATTAAAATGATAGCGCCAGATTCATTCCCCATCGCGTAACAGGTAAAAGAGGCTATAAAAACCAAACAAGCTAAGGACCAATTAATTATATTCTGCATATTATTACCTTTGTGTGTGTTTGTGTGTGTCTGTGTAATTTAACTGTAGACCTAAAATTAAACAGGTACAATCATCTTATAAAAAAAACATGCCATTAATTACCTTGAGCTCGTAACACCATGTTGATAATCTAAGTACTTTAAAAATCAAGGGCCAATAAATAATGCAAACGTTTAAAGATCAGCACCCTATTCATACCGATATCACCGTAGCATGGGCTGATATGGATGCGCTACAACACGTAAATAATGTAGTGTATTTACGTTACTTTGAAATAGCCCGAATCGACTTTTTAAATAAAATAAATTTGTTCGACACAATAAGCCCAAACGGTGTGGGCCCAGTAATAAGCGAAAATAACGTTCGCTATAAACGCCCAGTAACTTTTCCCGACACACTCACTGTAGGCGTTACAATTACAGATCTTAAAACAGATCGCTTTACCATGAACTACACAGTTTACAGCCATGCACAAAAAGCAATAACGACTACGGGTGCATCTAAAGTTGTAATGTTTGATTTTACTACAGGGCAAAAAGCCCCAATCTCCGAGCCTCTTTTATCGGCTTTAATCAGCCATGCTCAAAACTAATTTAGTTAAGGAATTTTTATGCAATACAACCCACTAGGTAGCAGTGGCGTAAACGTATCTCGAGTGTGCCTAGGGAGTATGACTTGGGGTAAACAAAATACTCAAAGCGACGCTGATGAACAAATAGCCTACGCGCTAGAGCAAGGCGTAAACTTTATTGATACAGCCGAAATGTATGCTGTACCTCCTTCGCCAGAGACCTATGGTAAAACCGAGGAAATTATTGGCAATTGGCTATCGCGTAATAAACAAAAACGCAGCGATGTGGTACTAGCTACAAAAATTGCAGGCAATGGATTATCGTGGGTACGTGATGGCGGCAATATTACTCGCCAAACAGTAATAGAAGCCGTGGATGATTCACTTAAGCGACTTCAAACAGACTACATTGATTTATATCAACTACATTGGCCAAACCGCTCTACCCCTCACTTTGGCAGACAATGGCCCGGCACTCTTAAATTTACCGACGTAAATACACAAGAGCAGCAAGCTAGTATGCTTGATATTCTAGAAGGCCTTAATGAATGTGTTAAAGCAGGTAAAATTAAGCACTGCGGTTTATCTGACGATACGCCATGGGGTATAAGCCAGTTTTTAAGTTTGGCCAAAGAGCATAACTTACCGCGTATGGTATCTATTCAAAATGAGTTTAGCTTAGCGCACGCTAAAGACTGGCCGTATTTAATAGAACAATGTGTACACGAAGATATTGCCTACTTACCGTGGTCGCCTTTAGCAGCCGGTTTATTAACGGGTAAATATCTAAATGGAGCTCGCCCAGAAGGCTCTCGTTGGACCTTCATGCAGCGTAACGGTATTTTTAGAGATACACTCAATGCAGAGCAAGCAACTAAGCAGTATGTTGAGCTGGCTCATGCAAACAATATTACTCCAGCACAACTAGCCTTAGCATGGTGTAACCAAGTAGATGGCGTAACTTCTTCAATTATTGGGGCAACATCTATAGCTCAATTAAAGGAAGATATAGACGCATTTAGCATAACGCTAAACGACGAAATTCTTAGTGAGATTAACACCATATTTAGAAACCATCCGATGCCTTATTAAGCATGTATGAGTTAAAAGCAGCCTTGAATGAGGTTGCTTTTTAACTAAAATATTTGACCCTACTACAACCAACACTATACTTTTATTAAGTTTTCTTAATTCAACGAACACTTATCAATGCTGAAAAACGGATACTATGCATTTTGCTTATTAATTGTATTCAACGCGCACGCCGTTGAGCAAAAAGTACAACCTCTAGAAGAGATTATTTGGCTGCAAAGTTACACGCCCCCATTTCATATAGCTAAAAGTGAAAGCGCACCACAAGGCGGTATTTGCGACAACCTAACCGAGCAACTCATTAGAACCATAACTGATGTAAAACATACTCGCTTAATTGTTCCTCAGCAGCGTATAAATAAATATTTAAATGAAGGGAAAAATGTATGTTTTCCGTGTGTTATTTATAAAAAAAATAATAACCAACAACTTAACTACTCAAATCCAACAACGGTATATCCCCCATTTTCAATTATCACGACTAAAGATCTAAAGCCGCAATTAGAAGAAAAGCACGGCTCGCCTATTCACCTTATTAATTTATTAACCGACCCGCAATATGTATACGGGCAAGCGGCTGCACGTAAATTTACAACTAAAATTAATACAATTATTGAAAATACAAAACGAGATAAAGAGTCTTCGTTAAGTTGGAGTAGCGAAAATGAAAGTCAGGCTGTTATAGCACGCTTGAGTCACGGCTTTTTAGACTACTCAATTGATTACCCGTTTATGGCTGATTACTTTAATAAACAAGGGGAGTATACGAATATAGAAAGTGTGCCAATTGCAGAAAATGACATTCAATTTATAAGAGGAGCAATAGGCTGTGCGGCTAAAGCACCTAATAATTTTGCAGAGCAAGCCCTTAAAAAAATTAACCGCGCATTAAAAAATAATGTACTTCAATCGCCTGAGTATCAACAAAGTCAGCATAATTGGCTTAAAACCACCTTTACTGACTTTGATAAACACTACCAACAGCAAGTCATTAATTTTTACTTACTTGCCACTGATGCTCAAGCAAACACTGATCATTAGCATAAAGCGCCACTGCAAAAATACTTTTAGCTGTTACCTCACCTACGCCCGACGGTGTACCTGTCATTATTACATCACCGTCTTCTAAGCTCATAAATTCACTAATTTCTTGTAAAATTGAGTCAGGGTTGTGCAGCATAAAATGAGTATCACCTCGCTGAATCACTTCATTATTAATTTTAAGTTCAAAGGTAAAGTGCTTCATTGCATCAGTTAGCGCTACAAAATCAGTTAAAATTACAGAGCCGTCGAACGCTTTAGCGCGCTCCCATGGAAGCCCTTTATTTTTTAATTTACTTTGCGCAGTACGCTTAGTTAAATCAAGGCCGAGTCCAACACCTGCAAATTTTTTATCTTTAACTACAAAACATAGCTCGGTTTCATAATGCAGCGTATCGCCGTTGTGAGCTGCAAATAACGTATTAGTAATTGCGCTATTTGGCTTATTAAATAAAACCATTTGATCTGGCGTTTCGTTATTTAGCTCTGCAATGTGTGCGGTATAATTACGACCAACACACACTACTTTTGATGGTGTTAATTCTTCAGATACTAACTTTATTGAATGCATATAAATAATGTCTCAGTTATTGGACCTGTTGACCTTTCAGGATTAAAATTTGTTCAATCTAGGGGCTATTTAATCGCGGCGCGAGATTTGTAACCTAGTGGGCTCGATAACTGCTCCTGCGTTATTCTACTGACTTACATCCCTGTAAGAATAAGTAAAAACCGAGCAACAAAAAGTAAATAGCCCCTGGACAGAACCCTTCGGGCAGCGCATATTTGGCATTTGTGCTACGTTATCGCCTATTTATGAGGAATAACCACACTACATAGACTCTGCCTTGCCTAAATACCAAATAAACTGCTGCAAATTCAACCTCGAAAGATAAACAGGCCCTAGCTAATAAGCGTTTCAAGTAAGCTCAAATTAATAGGTTTAAGTAAAACTCGGTCAATATTTAAATCTTTTATTTCTCTTGGATCTGGCTCTGCGCCACTTACAATCACTAAACGTAATTCAGGGTATCGTTCATTAATTTGCTGGCCTAAGTCAACGCCACGACCATCAGGTAAATGCATATCTAACAATACCTTATTAAATTGCTGGTCGTGATTAAGTATTTGCAAACATTGTGCGCAGCTAGACGCAATGACGGTTTCAACGCCTAAACTTTCTAAAAGTAGTTGCGTAATTTGCGCTGCATCATGATCGTCTTCCACAAGTAAAAAGCGCTGCTTTTTCTCGGTTAAGCCATTACTACAATTTATATCTTTAGCTTGCGGTGCATGCTCTGGCGCTACCAAGTAATCTTGCAAACATTGATATAAAGCCGCGCTATCAACAGGCTTTGGTATTACATCGTTAAAACCAAGTGCAGCAAGCTCCTCATGTATGCCTTTCATCGTAGCGGCAGTGAGCGCAATTATTGGGCCTTTGTAGCCCATTTTTCTAAGCTCTATGGTGGCTTCCTTGCCGCCCATTACAGGCATATGAATATCAATAAAAATAATATCGTAAGGCGCTTTATACGCATCTGCTATGCGTACTTTTTCAAGTGCTTGCTGGCCATGTTCGGCATAATCTACGCGCGCACCACAGGTACTGATCATATGACCAACTAGCATGCGTAAATCACGTAAATCATCAACCACTAACACTCGCCCATGCACTTTGCATGGAGCCGATTTACTTTGTAATTGTGGGGCACTACTAAAATTAAGTACTTGTCGTTCTACTTCGCTAATATCACCTGGATATACCGAAATCGTAAATGTAGAACCTTTGCCTATTTCAGAGTGCAAACTAATATCACCGTGCATACGCGCTAACAATTCAGCACATATTGCCAAACCTAAGCCTGCGCCACCTACAGAGCGTGATTCTACATCGGCTATTTGTTCAAATGGCTTAAATATAAGTTCTTGTTTTTCAGGGGCAATGCCCATACCTGAATCTTTAATGCTAAAAAATAGCATTTCGCGATCATCAACCCATTGCGTCCACGCATTAACAACAATTTCGCCTTTATCGGTAAATTTAACCGCATTGTTTATTAGATTTATTAAAATTTGACGAACTCTTGTTGCATCCAGTCGTGCAACCAAAGGTAATGGCTGATGTGATTCAAAGCGCAGCGTAAGGCCCTTATCAAGCACCGATACGCGCATTAGCGTGTATACATCGGCAAGCATGCTATCAAGGTTAACTTCGCTTAGGGTAAGTTCCAGTTTATCGGCAGCTATTTTAGATAAGTCGAGCACGTCGTTTAACAAGCTCAATAAGTGTTTACCATTTCGATAAATAACACCCAATTCATTTTCAGCTTGCTGACTAAAATCGCTCTGCATTAACAGTTCGGTGTAGCCTAAAATAGACGATAGAGGAGTACGTAACTCATGGCTCAAATGAGCTAAAAATCGATCTTTTGAACGGTTTTCGGCTTCAGCTTTTAAGCGTTCTACTCTCTCGCCTTCAACATCTTTACGTGCCAAAGCATAACGAATAGCACGCGCAAAGCGGCTCGAACTCATTTCTGTTTTAATTAAGTAATCTACTGCACCGGCATCAAGCGCCGCCGAGTCTAACTCGTCGTTTGACTGCCCGGTAAGCATAATAATGGGACCGCTAAAGCCATTGGCAATTGCTTCTTTTAATACATCTAAACCATTCGATGCACCCAAGCGGTAATCAAGCAGGCAAATGTCGTGCTCATTTTTACTAAGCGTTGCAATTGCCTGCTCTGGAGAGCTTATCCATTGAATGTTAAACGTGTGTGAATCCAATTGGTCCAGATAGTCGCAGGTGAGTATGTAATCATCTTCATCGTCTTCTACAAGCAGCAACTGAGTCACTTTATCTAACATACAATCTCCATTAATCGTTAAATGTTGTCGGTAGCTCTACAAATTCTACCCAGTATTTTCCTAGCGTTTTCATTAAATCAACCAAACCATCAAACGTTACTGGTTTTGTAATGTAAGATGCAGCACCTAAGTTATACCCTTTAACCATATCTTCTTCTTGTTTAGACGTAGTTAATATAACAACCGGAATTCCCTTTAAGTTAGGGTTTCCTTTTATAGCTTCAAGCGCTTCACGGCCATCCATTCTAGGCATATTTAAATCAAGTAATATAAGTCCAGGACGCGGCGAAACTGCTTTGTCTTCAAACTTACCTTTACGCTCTAAATACTCAAGCAACTCAACGCCATCTTCAACAAAATGAAGCTCGTTAAGTACACGACTTTCAGCAAGGGCATCTTGTGTTAACAAACGATCATCTTCATCGTCGTCTGCCATTAAAATAGTAATCGGTTTTACTTTTGAATAGGGCATTTAAGCCTCTCCTTGCAATGTGAAAAGCTCAGCTTCCACAGGTAGTTTTATAATAAAGGTTGCACCTTCACCGTCTTTACTTTGGGCTGTAATTGTTCCGCCGTGGCGCTCCACAATACGCCTACATACAGAAAGGCCAATACCCGTGCCTTTATATTGTGAGCGTCCATGTAAGCGTTGAAACGGTACAAATATTTTATCGGCATAGTCTTGTGAAAAACCAATACCGTTATCTTCTATGGTAATAACTTGAAAACTTAAATGAGTATTATGATCAGAGCTGAAAATATCTTCATCTTGATAACTAATTTTTATGTGTGGGTTTACGTCGGGACGCCTAAATTTAACAGCGTTCGACAACAAATTTAAAAACAGCTGCTGCATTTGGCTTTTATCGGCCTGAATAACTGGCAAATCATCTACATCAATTTGTGCTTCAGACTCTTTTATCGCTATCTCTAAATCACTTAATATATCAGCTACAACTTCATTTAAATTCGTGTCATCAAAATCTTTACCACGCGTTGTAATTCGCGAAAACTCTAATAAGTCGTTAATCAAGTTAGACATACGCTGCGCTGCATTTTTCATGCGCCCAATGTAATCCATCCCCTTTTCACCCAATTCATCTTTAAACATGGTTTCAAGACGGTCGCTAAAGGCTTGGATTTTTCTAAGAGGTTCTTGTAAATCATGGCTTGCTACAAAAGCAAACTCTTCAAGCTCTCGGTTACTACGGCTCAATTCATCTGAATATAATGTTAGCTCTTGTGTCCGCTCAGAAACCTTCATTGCTAATGTTTCGTTTTGTTTTTCAAGCTCAAAACGATATTGTGCTGCATTTCTTAAATTAAGGCGCGTCATAATAAACATACCAATAATCAGTAACGCACTCGTTATTGCTGTTATAGCGAATGTAATTTTAGCTTCATTTTTAATCTGTGCTAATTTAGAAAAATGGCTTACTTTAAAGAGTAATTCACGGTCTTGAATTTCATTAACATACTCTCTAATTTGCTTATAAAGCTTTCTTCCTTTATGCGTATTTAATACATACAACGCACGTCTTTCTTTGTCATCTAGCGCAAGGTTTACAGTTTGTTTTAATTCTTTAATTTTACTATCTACAAGAACTAACAACTGGGCTATACGCTCAGCTTGACCGTCAATCTCAGAGTGAAGCGACTTGACATGATCTGTTTGCGCTTCAATTTGGCCTACAGCATCGTAGTACGGCGTTAAATAGTCAGTCTCTTCTGTCAATAAATAACCACGCTGCCCAGACTCAGCCTGCACTATGGATAGATGCAGCTTCTCAATTGCAGTGGTTAGCATGCTAGTGTTGTCTAAACTTTTTTGGGTTTGTGTTAAGCCTTGAATCGTATTCAATGCTAAAAATGCGTTGCCCACAATAATACCTAGCACAACCACCATAAATGTTGCCCAAGTGATATTCGCTTTACCTTGCTGTTTTTTCTTGCTCATTTAGCTTCCCGAATTAAAGTTTATACAACACTTAATATTTATTGAGAGTCTGATATTTTTTGCAAACTTTCGCTGCACTGTTGGCAATTATTGATAATTTTATCAAGTGCATCTAACGCTTTTTCTTTTGGCATATCGTTTTCAAGTACCAATTTAATCAGCTCAGCATTCATCGAAATACGATTTAGCGGCCCTCTTGCATCGTGTACTAATTTATTGAGTTGCTCTGTTTGGTTATCGGATGTCATGCCCTTCCTCAAATCTATTTATATTCGCCAATACCGCCATATGCATTAAGGCGGTTATAAAGTGTTTTAGTACTAATACCCAGCATTTGTGCAGCAAGCGTTTTATTACCTTGTACCTTATCAAGCGTTGCATGAATAAGTTCTTTTTCAACTTCTTCAATTGTTTGCCCTGCTGATACAGGCTTTTCGGCAGCTTGATTATTAACGCGCGAAAAGGGTGACTCTAAGTTATCAGGTAAAATAATGTCGCTGGTTTGTGGGTCGCTCATAATAAATGCACGGTGTATAGCATGGCGGAGCTCTCGCACATTACCCGGCCATTCATAGCTTTGCAGCTCTTTGAGCTGTGCGGCAGTCCAACTAAAGGCAGTGCCGTTTTCGTCATTAAGTTGATCTAAAAAGGCTTTTGCTAGTAAAGGTACATCTTCTTTTCTATCGCGAAGTGGCGGTATATCAATAGGAAAAACAGCCAACCTAAAGTAAATATCTTCACGAATAACATTATTTTGTGCCAAATCGGTAAGCGAGCGGTTAGTAGCTGAAATAACACGGCAATTGGTTGGTATTTCTCTGTTACCACCTACGCGTGTTACCTTTTTAGTTTCAAGCACTCGCAGTAAATTTGGCTGCATATCAATTGGCATTTCAGTTACTTCGTCTAAAAACAAAGTACCGTTATTTGATTGCTCAAATACACCTTCTTTACGTGCAATTGCGCCTGTAAATGCGCCTTTTTCGTGGCCAAATAACTCACTACCAATTAACTCTTTTGAAAGTGCGCCACAGTTGCTAGCAACTAATGGCCCTTCGCACTGGCTTGCGTTATGAATAGCTTGAGCCACTACTTCTTTACCTGCACCACTTTCACCCATAAGCATCACGTTAGCATTTGTTTTAGCTACACGTTCAATCATGTTGTAAAGCTTTTGCATTGGCTCAGATTCACCAATTAAACCACCAAAGTGACGCGTTATACCGCCCGACTTTGCTTTTTTAACTGCTTTTTTAGGGCCATTTAAAACCAGTTCTAAATCTTCGCGTTGTAATGGCTTTAATAAATGCCCTACATTTGGCTCACACATATCAGCTAAAATGCCTTTAACTGAAGGATGACCCGATATAAGTGTAATTTTTGGAGATTGCCCAATCGTTTTTAAGTGATCAAGTAAGTGCAAACCGCTACCATCAGGCAACATAAAATCAAGCAGCACATGGTCAAAAGTATTATTTTCAAACCATTGATGTGCTTCTTTTAAACTGGTTGCGGTGCTTACATTGTGGCCGAGGAATTCGACTATGTGGCATACAACGTCACTAAACTCGACGTCATCGTCTACTAAAAGTATGTCTAACATGATAAATCCCTATGCTTTTTTTCTTATTCTACGCATCCTTGATATTAATTTAAAGGTGCGCCCAGAATCTTATTTTTAAAATAAACTTAAGCGATTAAATGCTATTAATGTTACCAACCTAATATTTACGTATGCTGAAAAAAATCGATCACAAATTATGATTAATAATTAAAATCGTTTCTATTTATAGAATGGTAGCAACTATTATTATTAAAAACCTAAAAAAGGAGACGAAATGCAGCAATTAAAAACCTTAATACATTCAGGTATTAATATTGACCAAGGTACTCAATTTACACGCTTAACAGCTCGCGCCATTGTAATTAAAAATAATAAAATACTTTTAATGTATACAAACCGTTATGAAGACTACAGCCTACCCGGCGGTGGAGTAGATGACGGCGAAAGTATTGAGCAAGGCTTAATTCGCGAACTAAGCGAGGAAACCGGTGCACAACAAATAAGTGTAGTTAAAGCCTTTGGACTCTATGAAGAGTATCGCCCTTGGTATAAAGACGATTTTGATATTATTCATATTAAATCGTATTGCTTTGTATGTAGTATAGCCGACGAGTTTGGCAAAGCGCAGTTAGAGCATTACGAGCAGCAAAATGGCATGACAGCTAAATGGGTTGATATTAACGACGCAATTGCACATAACGAGCGCACCATTGCTAACAGTGAAAAACAAGGGCTTTCTATTTTACGAGAAACTTACTTATTAAAGCGCATTGCAAAGGAGCTAATATAAAGCTCTGTGTTTGTCCCAGAGGGTGTTGTAAATTTTGCAACTCCCAGAATATTTTACTGCCTCGAGCACCTCAATTTTTATATTTAAAAAATCCTCTTTCAGCAAAAATATAAATTTAATTAATAAAATCAGATGGATAAAAACAAAATCAACTTTTTATAAAAACTGGCTCTAGCCTTGCACCTTTTAAACAACTAAATTTGTAAGGAGATAGAAATGAGTAACACAGTTAAAACGATTAATCCCGCAACTGAGCAAACCATTGAAACCTATACACTACTTTCTCAAAAGGAAGCAGAACAGGTAATCGAAAAATCTCACGAAACATATTTAAAATGGCGATTAACGTCATTCACTGAACGTGCAAAATACCTTAATAAGTTAGCCTCACTCTTTGAAGATCAAAAAGAAGCTATTGCAAAACTCATGACCGAAGAAATGGGTAAAGTTTACGAGCAAGGCTTTCAAGAAGTTGAACTATGTGCAGGAATTTGTCGTTATACAGCCGAACAAGGCCCACAAGTACTTGCTGACGAAGAACGTGATATGGACGGCGGCCGCGCAATCATCAGCTACCAACCAACAGGTGTACTATTAGGTATTCAACCGTGGAACTTTCCGCTTTATCAGGTAATTCGCTACAGTGCAGCTAACATCATGGCGGGTAACACAACCGTATTAAAACATGCTGGTAATGTATTTGGCATGGCTGAAAAAATAGAAGAGCTATTTAAACAAGCTGGTTTCCCAGAGTATTGTTTTAACAATCTACTTATCGACGGCAAAACAGCCAGTTCTTTAATTTCGCACAAAGCAATTAGCGGCGTAACCTTTACCGGTAGTGATGCGACAGGTAAAAAAGTAGCAGAAGAAGCAGGTAAACACGTTAAGAAAACAGTGTTAGAGCTTGGTAGTAACGACGCTTACTTAGTACTTGATGACGCAGACCTAGAGCTTGCAGTTAAAACCTGTGTAACCGGGCGCATGATCAATAACGGTGAAACGTGTGTTTCAGCTAAACGTTTTGTTGTTGTAGAGTCACTTTACGATGACTTTAAAGCGCAAATTAAAGAGCAATTTGAAGCCATGAAAATGGGCGACCCAATGGCTGACGATACAGACTTAGGCCCAATGGCTCGTGAAGATTTACGCGACGGGATTCACGACCAAGTCATGGAATCAGTTAAAGCAGGTGCAAACATAGTAACGGGCGGCGAAATACCTTCGCAAACGGGCTACTACTACCCACCTACTCTACTAGATAACTTAGCCCCTGGTATGCCAGCCTATGACGACGAATTATTTGGCCCAGTAGCTTCGCTTATTAAAGCCAAAGACAACGACGATGCAATGCGCATCGCTAACGACTCTCGCTACGGTTTAGGCGGCGGTATTTTCTCTAAAGATGAGAAAAAAGCCATTGAACTAGCTAAAAAGTACTTTGACACAGGCATGATCAATATTAATGGCTACGGTTTAGCACAACCTAACCTACCGTTTGGTGGTGTTAAAGAAAGTGGCTACGGCCGAGAGCACGGCGGCTTTGGTATGCGCGAATTTGTGAATATCAAATGTATTATGATCAATAGCTAATTTAGCTTTAAATACTAATACATTAGAAAACCTAAAAGTGGGTAACCGCTTTTAGGTTTTTTTAACTTTAGAATTAGATTACAGAAGAGCTTAGTCTCTACTAAGTTCAAACCGCAAAGTAACTACACAGTAATAACTGTAAATGAGCAGTTTGCTTTTTAATCATTATCAACATAAAAGAATAATATAATAAATTCAGAGGCACTAATTGCAGCTAGCTGCATTATCAGCAAAAACATAATACCAATCCCAGCTTGAGGGTCAGGTTCAATACCAAAGACAAGTACTGCCGCTAAAGTAATAGTAAGTAATGCAGCTATAATTCTAATAAAAATGAGCCGTTTATTTTTATAGTTTTTAGCGTTAGCTAAAAAATATAGAAGCAAATAAGGCAACAGCATAAACGCAAAGCCAATTTCAGTTGGCATCCAGTACTTAATAGCAACAGCAACTAAAGATAAAACAGCAAGCGCCTTAACTGGGTAGTACATTTTTTTATAATTCACATGCTTTCCTTTGCACGCAGTGCTTTATTAGCACCAAATAAAATATTGCCGAACAATATAAAAACTTTAACTATGCAATGCAATGCAATCTATTTCACTAGACTTAACCTGACAGGCAACAATGAGCGATAAGCGGTCATTGAGATTGGCCAAATATCGTCGTGAATTGATTGGTAAGGCTGCTCTTTGCGCATATATTCATGAAAATGAGCGCTGAGCGCATATTGTTCTATTTATCTTTTCTTTAAAGTTTCAGAAACTTAGTAATAGTAATACCTTAAACTATTTGTTAAAACTATATCATTCAGAAAAATGAGCGTGACGTCGGCAGAAATATGCGCGATGAGCGCACTATTAAATTGTTATATGGTTCACAGGATAGAAGTATATGGATATATTTGAGTATAAAGTAGAAAAAGTTGGTGGTCTTTTTACATTTCGCACTACCAAATTTGTTAGGTTGCAAACTCGCTGCACAGAACTGGGAAAACAAGGCTGGGAATTAGTTAGCGTAAATTACGATTGGTTTACAGTCACGTATACAATGTTTTTTAAGCGGATACGGCCTAATAAAACCATATAACAAGGGTTTTCAAGTCGGACAAATTACAGTTGGCTGTTGTTCGTTCCTCACACATTATAGCCAACTACAATTTGCCGCTTAAAACGGCGTTATGTTTTTAAGAGGAAATCATGTTTACATTGGATGTTGATACCGATCTGAAACTGGCTTTGGTTACTCCCAAGTATGCTTCGGCCTATCTTGAAATTGTCAGTCGAGAGCGAGAATATTTGAGTCAATGGTTAGCTTGGCCTCCTCATGCAAGCAATGAAGAGTTTTTTCTTAGCTTTATCAAAAGTTCATTGCATGATTATGCTGATGGAAAATCCTTAGTTTGTGGGATGATTTACCAAGATAAGTTGGTTGGAAATATCAGTTTTAACAGTATTAACCGTCAACTGAAAAAAGTAGAGATTGGCTACTGGTTAAGCTCTGAATACCAAGGTAAAGGTATCGTGAGTAAGTCAGTTTTAAAACTGACCGACTTGGCTTTTACTGAATTTGATATGGAAAAGGTTCAGATATCAGCAGCGAGCGAAAATATTCCAAGTCGTAATGTATGTGAACGTTTAGGTTTCTCGCTTGAGGGCATAATCAGTTGCGCAGAAAATTTGAATGGCCGAGTTGTAGATCATGCTGTTTATGGTCTAAATCGTACCAATTGGCCCAAAACATAACAAACGCTTCAAGAGGGACAGCCAACGCGCGGTATTTTACTATGCGTTGGTTTTTGTGATTACGGTGTTATGCGGAAGCTTAGTAGTAGCGTTGGCTGCCCCTTAAGCGGGCGTTATATTTTTAGTTATAGCTCGCAGGAGGCACATTGGCTATTACAAATAAATCGATAAAATTACTATGGTCAAATGCAGCCGGAATATGTTCCTTTTCAGATTGTACAGAAAAGCTTTCAGTAGAGCAGGCAGCAGGGGTTGCCCCCTATACGTTGGGAGAAATGGCTCATATAAAAGGAAACAAGCCTGGCTCAAATAGATATGACCAATCACAATCAAATACTGAACGGGATAGTTATGAGAACTTAATACTATTATGTCCTACTCATCACACATTGATTGATAAAGAAGAAAATGAAGCTGAATATCCAGTAGGTCTTCTCCATGATATGAAAAATGTACACGAGAGCTTTATTTCAAATAGGCTTGGTGTAGAAAAATTTGAAAATACGGATCAGTTGAAAGATAAAATATCTATTTATATGTCTGAAAATCATCAAGCATGGGAGCAATATGGTCCACTGTCTGATAACGCCAGAAGAAACCCTAATAACGATCAAGTTCACGCTTTGTGGACCTCAGCTCGACTTTCTACAATTATTCCAAATAACCGTGAAGTTATAAAATTATTACAGGAAAATAGAGAGTTATTTTCTAGGCTTGAGCAACGGATTATTAGTAAATTTATAACACATGTAGAAAGCTATGAAGCATGGGTAAATGATGAAATTCCGTATCAAGCAGTTTTACGTTTTCCTACAGATTTTGAAAAATTAGTTTTTGGAGAAGAAGATGCCAGCACATAACGATAATTTTCCATGGATGAGCTATTACGGAAACTATAATTTTTTTGAACAACGTATGCGTGAGCACTCAAAAGTAAACTCAATTGAGCGTATTAACCCTAGCGTTTATAGTCTTGAGCTAACTGATGGTCGAAGATTAAAAGTATTTATCTGTGAGTGCTACTCCTTTGATACTGCTGAATATGTAGAGTCATGTGAAAACTATGGGCCCTTACAAGCTGTAGTTATCAGTTCTAATTGGTGTGGTTATTCACTAGATGTTAAACGTAATTGTATGTCTGATCAGGTTGGTGTGTTTGATACAGCTGGATTCATGGCTGCTATAAACAGAAGGGAGTATTGGACTTACCTTACAGAGTATGAGCGTGAACGATTTCAAGAAAATGGTTGGCTTTGAAATTGACGATATCTGTATATGGTTATGGTTCATATTTTATAGGTAACAGTAAATATAAAGACATAGACATCTTAATTACTCATATTTCAACAGACTATAATTCTTGCCTAGAAGTAATCGCATTGAAAAAGTCTATAGTCAATGAAATAGAAGGAGCGGATGTTACTATTCTTTCTTGTGTTGCTGAATCAGAATTTAACTTTATCCAGCAGTCTAAAGCAGTATTGCTTTCTGAATTTTTACAAAAACCCAACAAACTAATTTTAACAGAGTTATTTCAAAAAGTACGTGGGTATAAAAATATATTCGCAACTAGGAACTTTTAGGATATGGATTTTAAGCAGTCTTGGTATCACGGGACACGTACACCTAATATCACAGAATTCTGGCCTCTTTCTCACTTTGGCGATATTAACTCTGCGAAAATGGTTTGTGCAAATAAAGCATACAAGGATGGCCATAAAGGTGATCCTCTAATTATTGAGGTTAAACTTAATATTAAGGAAGAAGAAGTTTTCCCATTCTTCGATGTAGGCTCACCGAACCCTAAGTGGATTGCAGTGCAAATGCTCAACGAAAAAGAAACCTATCCTGTGTCTGAGAAATTGGCTTCAGATATAGAAAATGTCAGAGCAAAGCTTGTTAGCTTAAAAGCCAAAGGAAAGTCAGATGCTGCTAATGAACGATCGGAGTTTTCAGCAGTGTTAATTAAGCACGGATTTAAGGCTATTTGCTATCCAAATGAAGTAGAAAGTGAGACTAATGAAGTGAGTCTATGTGTACTGGATCCTTCGGCAATTGAGATAATTAATGTTGCCACCATGTGTGAAAGTGAAGCTAGACGTCTTTGGGATAAATCTGCAAGAAATGTATAACAAGAAAAGGCTGTCGGACGCTGCGCGCCGCAGCTTTGGGCGTTACCACTGTTTGCAATTGGCACTCTCCTGCCACTCGACAACATAAATAATGATTATAACTGGCAAGGTATTTTACTGTGTCGGATGGCGCTTCGCTTATCCGACCTAAACTGCCTAATAGCTATAACTTTTCCTCAAACCTCGGCACTTTTCGCTTATCTGCCTTATTCATAGCAAGCTCTTGAATTTCTTCTTGCTTAAGCTCATCGGGTTTATCTTCTAGTGACTCCTGATTAGCGTTTTCGTAAGAAAGCTCAGTAAGGAGTGCAAAGTGATCAGAGCCATACTTAGCTAAGCGCTTAATACGCTTTACTTTAAAGCCTTCGCTGTGAAATAAGTGATCGAGCGGCCAACGCATAAAAAAGTAGCTTGCATGAAAGGTGTTATAAAAACCACGGCCTTTTCGAGGGTCTAAAAAGCCACTTATTTGCATAAACAAACGGGTGCTACGCGACCATGCTACGTCGTTTAAATCACCGGCAACTATGGTAGGTCGTGTTGGGTTTTTAAGTGCTTTAGCCACCATTATTAGCTCTGAGTCGCGCGGGCGCGATGAGTCTTCTTCGGTCGGGCTTGGCGGTGCTGGGTGAATAAAGTGCCCTTGCATTTGCAGGCCTTCATCATTTTCAAACAGAATATGAATTGAAGGAATATCTTCTTCTATTAGCTCACATATTTGTGCATCGAGTATTTTAAACTTGCTGTATAAGTGCATGCCGTAACGATTGTCTTTAGGGCATTCTATGTAATACGGGTAATTTTTTTTAATGACTGATAATTTATTTTCCCACCAGCTATCACTCTCAAGTGTAATAAGTAGGTCGGGTTGGTGCTCATCTACAAGGCTAATTAGCTGCTCACTTTTATGGTTCGACATCAGTACATTTGCCGACATAATTCGTACGCTGTGGTCTATATGCTTTGGTGCGCTTTGCACTTCTTTTTTAGCAAGCCACGTATACGGGTAAATCCATTTACCTTGTAAAATCATTATAAGTAATGAGGTTAAGGCTATAAACACGTAGCCTATTGCGCTACTTTGCCATAATAAAAACAACGATGTAACGGCTACAAAACTGGCAATATAAAATACCTGTAAGCGCACAAAGTCGCAGCTACGCACTAAGTAATGCTGGCTGTACGACATTGGCAACAAGGTAACCAGTAAAAAAAAGCCAATAATTATAGCCAGCGCAATAAGCATTTTAATATCCTTATAAAGTTAGTTTAGCGACTTAAGATTGAAAGTATTTCTCGGGTGTCGTGCACCATGTGAACAACTGTACGGTCTATTTCAATACTCACTGTACCATTATCTCTAGAGCGTTCAATCACTCTACCTCGTTTATATAAATCACGATCTAAATAGTCGCCTCGGTGGTAGCTTTTACTTAGCCCTGGTGGCGTCCAACCTGCGCGAATTAGCTGCTTAGCCTCTTTTTTAGAAAGGTAGTCATTGTCGTTGTGTTTATGTGAATGATGCTTATTATGGCCGTGTTTATGACCATGCTTATCTTTATGCGGTTTCGCATCTGCGCTTATTGAACATAAAGCCAATGCTATTAGTGCTGTGTATGTTAGTGCTCTCATAAATAATCTCTAGCGTAATTAATAGCTAAAGGTTAACAAACACGGCTGAACATCATATGAAACAACTTACACTTATTTAACGTTGTTTATATTGTGTTTTACAGTGGCTTCGCATAATAGCGGGATCGCGTAATTTTAAGTGTTTTGTTTTACGACCAGCATGGCGTTTACGCCACACTTTAAAACTGCCTTTTGAAATATGTTCGCGCATAAATACCACCAGCTGCGGGTATTTTAATCCGTATAACTGCTCTATTGCCTCAAAAGGGGTTCTATCTTCCCACGCCATTTCGATAATGCGTGACTGCTGCTCTGCGTTAAACATGGTATATCTCACAAAATTTAACTTATACGCTAGGTAAAAATACTTAGATCAATGCAATTAAGCTCAGTAACTGTATAATTGGCGTTCAATTTATGTATTTTAAAAGATATCGAATTTTTATTTATGCGCGCAATATTTCTGTTTTTAGCTTTAACTTTACCTTCATTATTGCTTGCAGCGCCAAGTAAGACTTTGCGCTGCGTAACAACTCACTACCCGCCTTTTACTATATTTGATGAGAAAAGCGATACGTTCACAGGTTTAGATATTGAATACTTAACCTTTATTGAGCGTAATTTGAATCTTAAGATTGACGTAATTCATCTTCCATGGGCGCGCGTTAAAAAAGAAATGGCGCTGGGCTACTACGACTGCTATTTCTCTTTGGCCAATACAGAGGAACGAGCAAAGTATTTAGATTTTACAAGCGTGCCCTTGCATACTACTAAGTATGGTTTATTTGCTTTAAACAAAGATAAACTGCTCACTGACGATTTATCAAATACCCCAATAGCAATGCTACGCGGTGTTGCTGTGCCTGAGGTTATTGCTAAAAAGTATAAACTTGATGAGAGTAATCTACTTCGCTCACTTTCAACTAAAGACACTTTTGAGCTGCTAGAAAAAAAACGCGTTGAATACGCAATAACTAACTATCAAGCAGGTTTGTGGTACTCAAAGGAATATCAAAACGTATACGCTAGGCAGTTCAATGAGTTTACGTTTCCTACTTACATTGCTTTTAAGCGTGGCGTAATAGATACAAAATTAGTTGATGAGCAAATAAAGCGCTTTAAAGCACAAACTCAATAATTAACACTGTACACGTTAAGAGATAACCAATGTTTACAAAACTACCAAAGTGGGTTGAATATGGCGCGTTTACGCTCGCATTTATAGCGGGCATAGTAAACGCTGTAGGCTTATTAGGATTTGAGCACCAGGCTATTTCGCATGTATCTGGCTCTGTTACTTTACTTGGTATTAAAGCAATAACTAATCCCAGTACTGCCTTATTGTTACTTTCAATAATTGTTAGCTTTATGTTGGGTTCGGCACTGTCGGGCTTTTTGCTCTCTGGTGGCTCATTAAAACTTGGTCGTCATTACGACACTTTGCTTTTTATTGAAGGATTGCTACTGCTTGCGAGTGCTTATTTACTCAAAAACACATTCGTTTACGGCATTGTTTTAACGTCTGCTGCGTGTGGGTTACAAAATGCGCTAGCAACTAATTACAGTGGTGCTGTTATACGTACGACACATTTAACCGGTATTTTTACTGACCTTGGTTTAATGCTAGGTAAAGCGCTTAAAGGTGAGCAATTTGATACCCGTAAAGGCGTTATGTTTTTACTCATTATTGCAGGCTTTTTACTAGGCGGTATAACCGGCTACGTTTTATTTAAGCATTACTTAGTGCTGGCTTTGGTATTTCCTGCTGTGGCTTGTTTTGTTTTATCAATTACGTATCGGATTTATAGGTTACGTACGCTTTAACGCAACAAGTTTAAATGCATATTAAAACCGCATATTATAGAGGCAATGCAATATAGATTACTTTCAAGGAATGTATGAAACCTTATTTTCTGCCGCTGATATTACCCTTTAGCCACACTGCGTTTGCCAATAATCAAAATAATGATGCAATAGAAACCATAACAACTACGGCATCACGTATTGAAGCACTATCTACCCCACTCCCTTTATCAATAAGTACACTCAGCGAAGCGCAGCTAAATAGCATAGCGCCTACCCATATTGAAGAAGCCCTGCAACGTGTAGCAGGAGCTAATATTCAACGCGGAAATGGCCAAGAATATTTACCCGCACTACGCTCCCCCGTACTTTCGGGCGCTGGCGCTTGTGGTGGCATATTAACCTTAGAAGATGGTATACCACTGAGAGCCGCTGGGTTTTGTAACATAAACGAGCTATTTGAGGCGCACAGCGAAATGGCGCAGCGCATTGAAGTACTAAAAGGCCCAGGCTCTGCACTTTATGGCTCAAACGCTGTGCATGGTGTTATTAATGTAATAACGCCCGACACCACACAAGGCGGTGGCTTAGTTGGTTTAGATTATGGCTCGTACGGTTATACTCGCTACAAATTACGCGCAGGGCAAGATTACGGCAACAGCGGTATCGGCATTAACGCAAGTGTTACCGACGATAGAGGTTACCGCGACGACGAAAGCGCAGAGCAACAAAAAGTAAATATTCGCCATCGCTATTCAAATAATAATTTATTACTTACCTCAGGCCTTACTTATACAAATCTTGATCAGCAAACTGCGGGATTTATTACAGGCTTTGAAAGCTATAAAAACGAAGACCTCGCGCAAAAAAACTTTGACCCTGACGCATTTAGAAAAGCACGCGCATTTAGAGCATGGAGCAATGCAACATGGCAATTAAATAACGATGATGTGCTCTCTACTACGTTATATTTTCGCGACCAAAGCATGGACTTTTTTAAGCACTTTTTACCCGGCACACCGCTTGAAACAAACAGCCAAACCGGCTTTGGTGTGCAATCGCTTTATCAACATAATTTACAACGTAATATAAAAATAAACCTAGGGCTTGATGGCGAATACACGCAAGCCGATTTTACTCAAAGCCAAAACGAGCCCACTCAAGGTTCTGCATTTTTAGTTGCTACAGTACCCCAAGGTAAGCATTACGATTACGATGTAAACGCCACGCTTTATGCCCCTTTTGCATCGGTTGATTGGCAATTAAATAAGTGGTTACTTACTGCAGGTGTGCGCTACGAGCATATGCAGTACGACTACACCAATAATATGCTAGCAGGTAGAACAAAAGACGATGGTACAGAATGCAGCTTTGGTGGTTGCCGATACAGCCGCCCTGAGAGTGGGAAAAATAGTTTTAGTAATCTATCGCCAAAGCTTGGGGTTAGTTATCAGTACAATACAAATAACACGCTTTATGCAAACTTTTCTCGCGGTTACAGAGCGCCACAAGCGGCTGAACTATACCAATTACAACGCGAGCAAACTACTGCAAATTTAAGCGCCGAAATAGCAAATAACGCAGAGCTGGGTATTAAAGGAATTTACGAAAAACTACGTTATGGCGTGTCGGTTTACGCTATGAGTAAACACAATACGATTTACCGCGATAGTGACTTTTTTACGGTAAATAATGGCAGCTCTCGCCATCGTGGTATTGAGCTTGAGCTTGACTACCAGCTCACTAAGTCGCTTGCGCTTAACTTTGCTGGCACTCACGCAAAGCATACTTACACTAACAACCAAATACTTAACGGTTTAAATATAAACGGCAACGACATAGATACCGCGCCGCGTAATATTGCTAATCTCGATTTAACATGGCAGGCATTAAACAACGCGCAATTTGCTTTGCAGTGGCACCGCGTTGGTAACTACTACACCGACCCAGAAAACTTAAATAAATACCAAGGGCATGATGTTTTAAGCCTACGCGCACAGTGGCAAGTTACTAGTAATCTTGAGCTACTTGCTCGTATTATTAACTTAACTGATGAGGCCTATGCAGAGCGCGCCGATTACACCAGTTTTACCGGCGACAGATACTTCCCGGGTAGGCCTCGTAACGCGATGCTTTCGGCAACTTATACGTGGTAATGCTTATTTAAGGGCTAAGCTGATTTAAATCGCTCATGTATTTCATGGGCGACTTTTTCATTACCTTTTTAAACATAGTAATAAATGCACTCACCGACTCATACCCTAATAACTCCGACACCTGCTGCACACTTTGCTTATCAGAAAGCGCTTTTAAGGCTGTAATTATATGCAATTGCGTACGCCATTTTCCAAATGTCATACCGGTTTCTTTTTTAATTAACCGCGCTAATGTGCGCTCAGTTAATGCAAACTGCTTAGCCCATTGTGGTAGTGTTTTTCGGTTGTTTGGCTTGTTTATAAGCTGATCGCTCATAGTTTGAATTACCTCATTTTTAGATAATACAAAATCCAGTGGTTGTACGGGCATTTCAATAAGTTGATCAAATAACACCTGCGCTAAACGCGCTGTTTTACTATTTAAAGTATAGTGCTGATTATGCCCAGCCAACTCACACATTAGCTCTTTAACCAACGGCGTAATAGCTAACGTACAGGTATTTAGCGGCATACCGTTTTTACTACTATCAATAAATAAATGACAAAGCTGCGCGTTATCAGACGCCCTATTGCTATGCACCTTTTGTGCTGGGATCCAAATTGCACTGTGCGTGGGCACCATCCACATTTTGGCCGATACTTCACACGTTACATACCCATGCAGCGCTAAAATTAATTGCCCTTTTGGATGGGTATGTAGTGGTATTTCGTGACTTGCATGGGCATGCTCTATTTTGGCTATTATGGGCTGCGCCATAGTTTCAAAATTTTTAATGTCGTCCCAGCCAATTGCATCAAACATAGTTTTGTCTGTTTTTAGTTATTTAATGTCATTATCTCTAAATTATAGTTTTTGCTAAGCCTTTATACTAGCGCCCATTAAGTATTAGCTTTAATGGTCTTCCCTTTTGTTAAATAACACACCTAAATCACGCTTTGCTGGCATATTACTTGTGCTTGGCATATTACTTATTGCCGCAAATTTACGCGCCACATTTACAGGTATTGCACCTGTGCTTGAACAAATTATTAATCACTTTGGGCTTAGCGCATCGCAAGCTGGTTTTTTAACAACACTGCCACTCATAGCCTTTGCGGTTGCATCGCCAATGGCGGCAACTCTTGCTAAAAAGCAAGGGTTAGAGCGCACCTTGTTTGTGGCTTTGTTATTTATACTTGCAGGGGTTGCAGCGCGGGTAATAAATACCTCAGCCATGCTTTTTGTAGGCACCGCTATTATTGGTGTGGGCATTGCCATCGCAAACGTATTATTACCAAGTTTAATTAAGCGCGACTTCCCTGCAAAGGTTGCGTTAATGACCTCAGCCTACGTGCTTACTATGGGCGTGGTGTCGGGTGGGTTTTCTACTTTAGTATTTCCGCTTAGTCAGTTAAACGGATTAGGATGGCAACTTGCGCTGGGCTCATCAGCTCTTATTACTTTGGCGAGCATTATTGTATGGATGTCGCAATTAAGTAAGCACACAAAACCCGCGAGTATTGCTCAACACACTGACACGTCAAAAAGTGTATGGCGTTATTTACTAGCATGGCAAATTACCCTACTGCTGGGCTTAAACTCGTTTTTAAATTATATAATTATTACGTGGTTACCAAGCATATTAACCGAAACCGGTCACTCAGCTACCCAAGCAGGTGCTTATCATGGTGCTTTTCAAATAGCGACTGCATTACCGGGTTTAATATTAATTCCGTTACTTGCCAAATTAAAAGATCAAAGCGCGCTTAGCTTTATTTTAGCCATGTTGAGTGCACTCAGTGCATTGGGGCTGCTTTACATGCCTAGCTTTGCTTTTGTTTGGACCCTAATGCTGGGCTTTTGCTCTGGGGCATGTTTTATATTGGGGCTGTCGTTTATTAGTTTACGAACTGACGATTCGCAACAAGCAGCGTCGCTTTCAGGTATGTCGCAAAGCGTAGGTTATTTGCTCGCGGCTATTGGTCCTATGCTAGCTGGTGCATTACACACTACAACAGGCAGTTGGAGTGCGCCATTGTGGTTGTGCGCTATTGCCGGAGTACTGTGTGCTTTATGTGGTTTGGGCAGTGGTAAAAACACCACTTTAGCTAAATCAGCTAACTAGCTGCTGTAACCACGAAAATAAACCAGACGAAGGTTTACTACTCGCGTGCTTTTGCTCATAGCGTTTATTCGTTACTTCGCGCTGTTCACGGCGCTCTTGTGCTAAATTAGCTTTTGCAGTAAAACGCAAGCGCTGCTCTTGAGTAAGCTCATCATTAAAACTAATGGCTGTTTTTTTCACTGCTCGGCTGCTTTTAGGTGAACTACACATATTATTCTCCAAATGACTGACTTATAAGTAGACAGTCATTTGGTTAAATAAATTTCAAACCGCTTACTAAAAAAGTAATACTGATAACCCCAAATAACTAGTTTTGTGGGGTTGTATCAAACGCAGGTACTTCGTGTAAGCCGCTCAACCAGCTCAATGTTGATTTAGCCCAAATTTGTGCTGTTGGCGTAAACTGATCACGCTGATCAACCGCACCAATACGCAAGCCATATACACGGTCAGCTTTAGCTTCGTTAGTTGCATAAAGTGTTGTACCACATGTGCCACAAAAACCTTGCGCACGCTTGTTACCACTTTGCGCTGTTTTAACAAACTCTTTTGGCTCACCTTGGGTAAATACTACCGAATTTGGCTCTGCAATTATAACGGCTCTAAATGGGCCGCTCGACATACGTTGGCAATCGCTACAATGGCAAACAAGTGCATTGTTATTTTGAGACTTTGCCTGGTATTTAATTTCACCACAGTAACAGCTTCCAGTAATTTCCATTATTTAAATCCTTAATGCTTATGAAGATTGAATCGAGATATAAGACCGGCAGTATCGATTCATTATTTTTAAAATATAAAAAATTGCTCGCCGGTTCATTTGTATATTCGGTTAGGTTTTTAATTTTTGAGAGTGATTTTTTCAAAATTGAGCAAGTGCTACAAACATGATGCGATGTTTTAAATAAAACAGCAATACCACGTTAAGCTAATAGCGTAACGTGGTGTGTTTAAGCTATCTTTTATGTGCGTTTAAATAATCAACAGCTAACAGACTAAGCGCCTTAGTGCCTACTTTAAACGATGATTCGTCGGCATAAAAATAAGGTGAGTGATTACTAGCCACTGTATTTAAATCTTGCTCACTTGGTGTGCCGCCTAAAAATACAAATACACTCGGCACTTCTAATGCGTAAAACGAAAAGTCTTCTGCGCCGGTTATTTTTCCCATTTCAACTACGTTTTCATTACCTGCTGCTTTTTTAAGGCTAGGTAACATTTGCGCAGTTAACTTTGGGTTATTAATCGTTACCGGATAACCTTCGTGAATGTGTACCTCTGCAGTTGCACCTGACGATTTAGCAATGTGCGTGGCTGTGGTTTTTATTTTTTCAAATATTTGTGCTCGGTTATCCATATCAAAGTTACGAATTGTACCTACCATTTCGACTTCTTCAGGAATAATATTATTACGTACCCCACCCGCTATCTTACCAAACGAGACAATAGCAGGCTCTTTGGTAATGTTGATTTGGCGACTAACAATATGATTTACGCCTGTTACTATTTGCGCAGCTGCGGCAATGGGGTCAACCCCAGTCCACGGTGCAGAGCCGTGTGCCTGCTTGCCATGTACTGTTATTTCAAACCGGTCTGCACTGGCCATTGCTGGGCCACTTCTATAGCCAATTTTACCGCTGTGCAAACTAGATGTTATGTGTAACCCAAAAGCAGCTTCTGGTTTGTATTGTTTAAATATGCCTTCTTTAAGCATTAACTCAGCGCCCCCCTCTTCCCCCTCAGGTGCGCCTTCTTCTGCAGGCTGAAATACAAACATAATATTACCGTGTAGCTCATCCTTCATGTTTGCAAGCACTTGTGCAGCGCCCATTAGCATAGCCACGTGCGTGTCGTGCCCACAAGCATGCATTATGCCTACATCTACACCACGGTAATTGGTGGTTTTAGTTGATTTAAAATCAACATCTGCTTTTTCAGTAACTGGCAGCGCGTCCATATCTGCGCGTAGCATTACTGTTGGGCCTGGCTTTGCACCTTTTAATAGCCCCACAACACCTGTATAAGCAATCCCTGTTTGTACTTCCATACCCAGCGACTTTAAGTGCTTAGCGACAATACCTGCTGTGCGGGTTTCGCGATTTCCAAGCTCAGGGTTTTGATGAAAATCACGTCGCCAATCAATAACCTGTTGCTCTATCTTTTTAACTTGCTGATCAATGTTTGCATTGGCATTAAACGCACTAAGGGCAGCAAAGCCCAACGCTATTGAAATTAGTGATTTTTTCATCCTGTTTGTCCTTATTATATTTATTGGTTTTATAATATTGATGAGCACGAACCCTTATGTATTATTGAGAACATAATTAGTTTGCTCTATAACCACTATTACTGAAGGCTCTACAATAATCAATCCCATTTAAGCTAGATGCTCAACTATGAAGGGCCACTTCACTTTTCACTGGTTTTATCTATTTTTAGTTTAAAGTTTTAGCGCTAATTAAGCCTACCACTTTTGCTTTTGTTGATTTAAAAATGGCAATAAATAGTCCACCAAAGCGCGGACAGTTGGGCTTAATAAACGTTGCGATGGATAGAGTAAATTCACGGGTAATGGGCTTGGTACATAATCGCTATTCAAACTATAAAATAAGAATAGCAATGTAGAACCTCCTAATGTTGGAGGTAATTATTTATAAGCATTCGCATTTTTAATGCTGTCAAAATCATTAAAGCGCACGTTGTGCTGCGCCATTACTTTAAGTATTTTTTTACTTAGCATTTGGCGTAAATAAAACGGCTGATTTGGCACAAAATGATGAATGGTATGCGTTTTACCAAAGTTAAAACAAAATAAGTGAAACGGCATAAATAAACGACTCGTTAGTACATGAGTTTGTTCAAGTATGTTATTAACGCCACCATAGTAATGCATGCTTGAGGTAACAAAATTAAGCGAACTTGAACGAATAATATTAGGCACAATGAGCACAACCATTAAAAATTCAAACACATCCATTGTACTTAACAACCAACTAGGTGAATTTAGCGAAAGTGGTATAAATAAATCAACAATATGAAATAAAATAACGCTATATAAAACAGCAAAATACGCAGTCGCTATCGGAAATCCCGCATTAAAAACACTCGAAAAACTAAAGCCATTAATTTCTTTTCTAAAACGTTTAGTAGAAATAATTAGCCCTAATAACCCATCTACAATAACTAGCGCACGTAAAAATGGATTTTTAATACCGTTTCCCACCAAGCGTTCTTCTAGGTCTTGTTGTGTGCCTGAGGTTTTGTGATGGTGTAAATGCATTTTACGTCGGTACCATGGGCTAATAGTATTTGGCCGCATTAACCATACTGCTAACATCATTAAGTTATGCATGAAAGGCTGATTGCTAAAGTATTGTTTATGTATAAGGTCGTGCTCTAACTCATGGGAAATAGACGCAGCAATAGCCGCAAGCACTATACACACCCAAGCAGGTATTAGGGCTAAATAATATAAAACACCAACACCAATTAATGCGCTAAGCGACAGCAATAAAATAATTAACCCTAAGGTATTTTGATGTTCAAGTAATGGGTATTTTTGACGAAGTAATGCTTCTTCTGCCTTAATAGCTTTAACAATCGATTGAATGTTCTGTTTGGCACTTAATTGAGTCATAATTAATGTCTTAAAAACCTTGTTGTACAAATAATACCTGAATCAAGCGCAAAATCGGCATAAAGCAGGAATAATTATTATACGATTCACTATTATCAATAGTTCAATTGCTTATTTATTCAATCGCATAACAGTTTAATAGCACTCATAACCCAAAATATTCGCTTTATATATCAGCCCAAAAAGACTTAAAAAATTTACCGGTAGAGTCTCCTTGCTATAAACGATTAATTATCAACCAGTTGTTTATGCAAATAAAAGAAAAGGCTTGCCGCCCCCTCTTTTGTTTGTATAATGCGGATACAGAATAAGAGGTATATAAGTATCCTTTTTATTTTAAGTGGTTTTTCTTTATCTTTTTATGCTTAAAAGATTAAAGAAAAATTATGCCAGCGTGATGAAATTGGTAGACATGGGGGATTCAAAATCCCCTTCCGAAAGGAGTGCCGGTTCGAGTCCGGCCGCTGGTACCACTTTTTGAACCTCAGCTAATTATTGGCTGAGGTTTTTTTATGCCTAAAATTTAACTAGTAATCTATACCAATTCGCTTTACTAAGTGAGCTACTTTTAAATAAGAAAACGGTTTCGATAACAAGGTAAAACCTAGTTAAGCTGAAGCAAAAGCTACAAGCCTTCCAATGAAGCCATCAAGGTAATTAGAAAGCTACATAAATCTAATTAGCATGCGAGTTATGCGTCTTGCTCTTGATTTGTTATATTCCCAATTCGATTATTTAACTCTTCGTCACTAACATCTTCTTTGTGTGTACCAATGATCCATATATGACCAAATGGGTCTTGTAGTGTGCCGGTCCTATCACCATAAAACTGGTCATGTACGGGTCTTATTAGTGTTGCACCAAGCTCAATTGCTTTTTTAAACACGGTATCAACATCTTCAACATAAAGCATAAGGCTTAGCGCTGTACCACCGAGTTCTTTTGGGTTTTTTAAATGCTCTTCAGAACCATTATCTGAAAGCATAATATGCGAATCACCAATTATTATTTCTGCATGGGCTATTCCACCATCAGGTAAAGGCATCTGCATTACGTGTTCAGCACTAAATGCATCACAATAAAAATCTATCGCTTTTTGTGCGTCATTCATAATTAAATAAGGTGTAACTGAATGAAACCCTTTTGGTATTGCTGAGACTGCCATAATATTCTCCTTTACTTACGCGGTGATTTTTAATATTTAATTAACTAAATATGCGTTTAATTGCCCCTAAATTTAAGCTTAGCTCATACAAAAAATTGCGTTACTTTTCGAGGTTTAAACGTTTATGCCAAGCAGCAATACTTTCATCAGGGTATTCTTCAAACTGCTTGTCACCTTCATTAATGGGCGCATTTACCCAATTTGCTTTACTACCAAGCATTAAATGAGTGCGCTCTGGCGGTATGGGTAACTCACTATCTATTGCACCAGCAAAGGGGTGAACTTGCTCAGGCCAACGTGCATCGTATAACCACAAGTTAGCACTACAATGCTTACAAAAATGACGCTCTGCAGGGCTGATTTTATCGCCTATTTTTGCATGATAAATAGTTATGTGTTCACGCCCTGTAACCTCAAGCGTGCTGTATTGCGCGTTTAAATTAATAACAAACCCGCCGCTCCCTGCGGTTTTACGGCATATAGAGCAGTAACATAAATTGTAAGGATAAGGGTGTTTTGAGTTGACCGTAAATACCACTTTGCCACAGTGACAAGCGCCATTAAGCTTCATAATATATCCAATATTTATTGTTGGCTTGAACTAATACCTTAACTAGGTGAGCTAAAAAAACCACAACAATTACATGCTGTGGTTTTTTTAATTATTGAGCTTACTAACGCTCCCAATATCTTAAATTACGCAATGTATTTATAAATTTATCGGCTGAATGTGCCTCTAAATCTATCCAACCATCATCTACTTTTCCATCAAGGCCTGCCGCTTTAAATAAAGGCTTAGCCTCATTTGTAAAGCCTATAAATTTCATATGTGCGTACGCATCACTTACAAAGTCTTTAGCTTCTGCTACGGCAGCTAGTTTTTTAGCTCCATCTTCGGTGGTGAGTACAAGTACCGCATCGTATAAAACCGATGGACCACCATTAATAACCTGATCAGCTTTAAAGTGTTTACCTTTACTGCATTTAGCACCGCCAACTTGCGGGGCAATAATTTCAAAGTTTGCACCTTCACTTTTAAGTGCATTGGTAACCGATTCAAAAATTTCTGCATTAAAGCCATCACTTACTAAAATACCTAATTTACGGCCTTTGAAGGTGTTGGGCGCATTTTTCAAAATACTTAACGCATCAGATACAGGTAAGTCTTTACGTGTTGGCATTGCAGCTTCAGCTGGAGCTGGCATTTCTTGCAAGCCAAGTCCTTCGGCAACTTTATTTGCGAGGGTTTCGTCAATATTTAACAAGTGCGATACCAAACGTTCTCGTATTGGCAAATGCTCAACTTTAGACAGCTCAAACACGTACGCAGATTGAATATGCGCCTGCTCTACCTCTGTTTGACTTAAATAAAATTGACGAGCTTGACTGTAATGATCGCTGAATGTTTCTGAGCGATAACGCAGTTTATCACCGCCACTTACTTCAGGTTCCTTTGAGCTTTTAAAGCCATGTACTGGGCATTCGCGCGGGTTGTTTTCGTCGCCGCTCCATGAGTTTGGCTCATAATTAACACGCCCTTTTGGATTGTGCATTGCCATGTGGCCATCTTGCTGAAAATGACGCATTGGACATTTAGGCGCATTGACCGGAATATGCGTAAAGTTAGGACCACCTAAACGCTTGGTTTGGGTATCTAAGTATGAAAAGTTACGACCTTGCAGTAGCGGGTCAGGTGTAAAGTCGAGCCCCGGTACAATGTTTTGAGTACAAAATGCTACTTGCTCTGTTTCTGCAAAAAAGTTGTCTACAACACGGTCAAGCACCATACGACCAACAATTTGCACTGGTACTTGCTCTTCAGGTATAAGCTTGGTGGCATCAAAAACATCAAATTCAAATTCATCAGCAAATTGCTGATCAAACACCTGTACACCTAGTTCCCACTCAGGGAAGTCGCCGTTGCCAATAGATTCCCACATGTCTCTGCGATGAAAATCAGGGTCCGCGCCGTTTAGCTTAAGTGCTTCGTTCCATACTACAGATTGCATTCCGCCTTTTGGTTTCCAATGAAATTTAACAAATTTCTCATCACCTTTGGCATTAATAAATTTAAAGGTATGAACACCAAAACCTTCCATAAAGCGTAAAGAGCGTGGAATAGCTCTATCAGACATTGCCCACATAACCATGTGCATTGACTCAGGTGACAAACTCACAAAGTCCCAAAAGTTATCATGTGCTGTTTGCGCCTGCGGAAAACCACGATCAGGCTCGGCTTTAGCGCTATGAATTAAATCAGGAAACTTCATTGCATCCTGAATAAAGAATACCGGTATATTGTTACCCACTAAATCCCAGTTTCCTTCTTGGGTATAAAATTTTACCGCAAAACCGCGTACATCACGTGCTAAATCTGGTGATCCTTTATTACCTGCAACCGTAGAGAAGCGAGTAAACACAGGCGTTTTTTCACCTTTTCGCTGAAAAATATCTGCACAGGTTAAATCTTCAAGCGTGTCGTAAGTTTCAAAATATCCGTGTGCACCATAACCTCTAGCGTGCACTACTCGCTCAGGAATGCGTTCGTGATCAAAGTGAAAGATCTTCTCGCGCATTATATGATCTTCTAATAATCCTGGGCCACGCTTGCCTGCACGTAATGAGTTTTGATCGTCACTTACAGGGCAGCCCTGCGCGGTGGTCATAGTAGGGTGTTCGTCCGACGCCTTTTGATGCAATTCGCCGCCATGCCCTTTATTACCTGAGTATTTAAATGATTCAGCCATGTTTAGTCCTTCATACAGTTTGATTTAATGGGTCAATAGTTTTTATGAGCTTTAAAGCTAAAAGCGACTATGCAAATGCAAAATAAAGACCAGCCATCCAACCTAGTAAAAAAGGGCTGTACAGATAACAATGTAGTATTTGAGGTGGTTTATAAAAGAAAAAGTTACACAGGTATGTAACTTTTTCAGACAAAAAAAGAGCACTTAAAAGTGCTCTTAGATTCATGTCAGTTTAAATTTAGTTAATCTTTGCTTTCGTTAACTAAAATAACTTTACGATGTGGGAAAGGTATTTCAATGTTGTTTTTATCTAGTGCTTTTTTAATTAACTCTGGCACAGTGTAAAGAATATCGAAGTAATGCTCGCCCTTACAAAATGGCCTTACTAAAAAGTCTACTGAGCTGTTGTTAAGAGTTTCTACTTCAACAAAAGGCGCTGGATCTTTTAGTATATGTGGGTGCGCTGCAAGTACCCCATCTATAACTTTACGTACAGCCGTTGTATCTTCACCGTAAGCAACACCAAAATGCATATCTACACCACGAATTGGATGATGTGAATGGTTTATAATTTGCGCGCCCCAAATTTGACTATTTGGTATAATAACCTGTTGATTATCGAACGTTTGTAAAATAGTAGTAAACATATCTACTTCTGTTACTTTACCAAAACGCCCTGCAGCCTCAATAAAGTCATTCACTTTATAAGGTCTAAATATTAGCAACATAACGCCTGCGGCAAGGTTCGACATTGCACCTTGTAACGCCAAGCCTATAGCAAGTCCCGCAGCACCGAGTAAAGCAATAATAGAGGCTGTTTGTACACCAAAGCGATTTAACACAGCAATAATAACGAACGCTAATATGATGTAGCGAGCCATGCTGCCTAAAAAGCGAAAAAGCGTATCGTCAAGATGAGTGTATTTATGACACAAGCCAATAATTAAATTGCGTACTTTGCCCGCTAACCATAAGCCCGCAAGTAAAATTGCAATTGCTAGTAATATGTTGGTTGCCCACGTAATTGCAGCGGGTAAATATTGATTAATATCAATGTTGTTTATTATGTCTTCCATTGTTTTTCCTGTTTTAAAACTTTTAGCTAGTTTTGCTATGCCAAACGCAACAATTTAACAAAAAATTAACTGAAGTACGAATATAGGTTCAGTTTTACATGTATAAACACTTTGAAGGAGGGATTTCTTAACTACTGCTTTTAAAACTATGGATTAATAAAATATAATTTTAAGCCCTATTTAGCACCAATATTTAATTAAAGATTATACCCAGTAATATCTTGCTATAACGCAGTTTGGCTCATATAGTCAGCAAATTATCACACCTTATTTTGAACATCTTTGTTTATGAAATCTTCTGCTAGTGATTTTGGTACTTTATTAGGTTATGCACCTGGTAATGTTGCTGTTTACTCATCTGATTATGATACGGCTGATGAAAGCATTTATCCTAATCGTAGCGCCTATCGTAGTTACCTAGACGGTATTTACATGGGCTATAAATGGCAATGCGTTGAATTTGCCCGTAGATGGATGTACCTCAATCATGGTTATATTTTTGATGACATAGCCATGGCTTACGATATTTTTGAGCTGCGTTCAGTGCGCGATGTAAATAGCCAAAACAGATTGCCACTAAACGCGTTTAAAAATGGTGCTAAACATCACCCTCAAGTAGGTAGTTTACTTATATGGGAAGAAGGCGGCGAGTTTGAAGAAACAGGTCATGTTGCTGTCATTGTTGAAGTGCATGAAGATAAAATACGTCTTGCTGAGCAAAATGTAGGGCATCAAATATGGCCAACAAATCAAAACTGGTGCCGTGAACTAAAAGCAAAAGTAACTAAAGATGGCGACTATTGGATTGAGTGCTCTTACAGCGACGCCACTATTTTAGGTTGGATGACACAAACTGATGAAACAGAATATGCTGAGCCAACGTTTGAGCTAAACACTGACTTATTTACTATAGAAGCCCATAAAGCAGCAGATACAGGCCAAGCAAACAAGTCATGGTTAAATATTGCGAATGACGATGAAGCTGCCTACGTAGAAATGATGCAAGGCCATAAACTTACATCCGTAGATGAGGATCAGCATAATTACTTTGCAATATCTCAAACGGCGCAGCAAAGCATTGAGCATGCAACAAATGAGCTGCATGGCTTATTTATGCATGCAACCGACTATGTATTGCAGCACCCTGAGTTATTAGAAAAGTTTAATTTACCCGATGTTGTGCTTAATAAAATTCGCCAATCGTGGGATAACCGCTTAAACCAATTAATTACCAGCCGGTTTGACTTTGCCTTAACAGCAGCAGGTTTAAAAGTTTACGAATACAATTGCGATTCGGCATCGTGTTACATGGAAAGCGGCAAAGTTCAGGGTAAATGGGCAAAACACTTTGGCGTTAAAACAGGTGTAGATGCAGGCCAAAATTTATTTAAAGATCTCGTAAAAGCATGGCGAAAAAGTGAGGTAAAAGGTCTTGTTCATATTCTGCAAGATGATGAACCAGAAGAACATTACCACGCATTATTTATGAAAGAAGCTATTGAAGCCGCAGGCTTTGAATGTAAGCTAGTAATTGGCTTAAGCACACTTCGCTGGAATGAGTCAGGCAACATAGTAGATACTGATGGCGCACAACTGAGTTACGTATGGAAAACCTGGTCGTGGGAAACCGCACTTGATCAAATTCGTGAAGAATGCGAAGCCGACCAATCATTAGGTGATAACTTTGAACCACAATTCAAAGCTGGTGAAACGCCGCGCTTAGTCGATGTATTACTGCGTAAAAATGTCATGGTGTTTGAACCGCTGTGGACATTAATTCCAAGTAACAAGGCTATTTTGCCAATACTGTGGAGCTTATTCCCTAATCATAAATATTTACTTAATACCGCGTTTGAGCTTAACGACGAGTTATTACAATCCGGTTATGTAGTTAAACCAATAGTAGGACGCTGTGGCGCTAATATTCAACTTATTGATGAGCAGCAGCAAGTTATAGAAAAAACAATGGGGCACTTTGCAGAGCAAGACCAAATATACCAACAACTATTTGCACTGCCTAAAGTAGACGACTACTTTGTACAAATATGTAGTTTTACAGCCGCCGGTAAATACTCTGGTGGTGGCGTGCGTGTTGATAAAAGCATGATCATAAACGGTCATAGCGATTGTATGGCGCTGCGTATTAAATAATAAACAATACTAAGCCCGCAATTTGCTGCGGGCTTAAGTTTGTGTAGCCCTTCCCTCTTTTAAGTTTTATAGCTATCTCAAGCGAGTTACTCCTGTTAGAGTAAATTTATTAAACACCACAAATTAAGGTATTTCATGGCGAATCAATTTAATGTACTCGGCACACGCTTAAAACTATGTTGCGGTAATGGTGGCTACACACGTGAAGGGTTTTGTTATGTACCAGAATCAGATCTTGGCAATCACAGTGTGTGTGCAATTATGACTGATGAATTTTTACAATTTTCAAAATCACAAGGTAACGATTTAATAAGCCCGAACCCTCTTTACGATTTCGAAGGTTTAAAAGCCGGTGATAAATGGTGCTTGTGTGCAGTAAGATGGCTTCATGCTATTTCAGCAAACGTTGCGCCACCAGTGGTGCTTGAGGCTACAAATAAAAAATCATTAGAAATAGTGCCGCTCGATGTTTTAAAAGCGCACGAATATAAAGCCAACGTTTAAATACACCTAAGAGTAACTAAATTAAAGTCTGCATATTTTACAAATATATGCAGGCTTTTCAAAAACCCAATCTCCTCTGCAGCCTTAGAAACCTTAATTTAAAATATAACCAATTGTTTTTGAATCACTTTTCAAATAAAGCAACTTACGGCATAACAGTTGCTTCATTAAGTTTAAGTCATGCTCATAACGCAACATATTATATGAGCAACACATTACTTAATGTAGGAGAAATTATGAGTAACAATAACGAATCAAACAAAACAACTAAATTTACCGCGCCAGGTATGAGTGACGAATCAGCCCAAAAAACAATAGCTACCCTCGATAACCGCATGGTTGCATTGATAGACTTACAACTAACTTTAAAGCATATTCACTGGAACGTAGTGGGACCTAATTTTATTGGCGTACATGAAATGATAGACCCGCAAGTAGACATTGTACGCGAAATGACAGATACAATTGCAGAGCGAATTGCGACTCTTGGTGCAGTACCTGTTGGCACACCAAAATCAATTGTAGATCGCCGTACTTGGGACGAATACTCAGTAGGCAAAGGCCTAGTAACCGAACATTTGGCTGCGCTTGATAAAGTATATAACGGCGTTAATGCCGATCACCGCAAAGCAATTGAGACTCTTTCTGAGCTAGATCCGGTCTCTGAAGATATGATCACCAGCCAACTAGCCGATTTAGAGCAATTTCAGTGGTTCATACGAGCACATTTAGAATCATCTACAGGCGAATTACAAAGCTAATACATCTAAAGTAAGAAAGCCCAGCATTGTTATGCTGGGCTTTTTTTTGCGTAAAAATCTATTTATCGCTACCTAGCTTACCGCCCCCACCCCAGCTAGTACAAAATCAATATAAAAACAATAGAAAATTGGTATTACCAAAATGATTTTTAATTATTTTAACCTCTCCACTATTTCGCAAATTTATAAATCATTTAGAACTTTTAATGGTCGCTCTTCCAATTCAATATCACTTAAAAAGTAAACTAAACACGTATAAAAGTACGACATAAAATTTCAAAATAGTACTAACAAATGTATTAAATAGTACAAATAATATATAAAAATGCCTTTGGTAAAGATACTTCAATAAAATTCATTCAAAATACAAAAAATAAAAACACCCTATAAGCCATTAAATTTATTAAATATAAGCAAAATAAAAGAGGTTTTTGTAATACACATTGTGAAATTTTGGTAAACAAAGGTTGTAAATAAAGTTGAATTGGATTAATTTCAACCATACCACCTGTATGACACACTACAGGAAAGAAACAGTTAAATTGGTTAACCAAGCCAAGTAACAACACACACACAATGACGCAAGTCGTACCCAAACGGGAGAGATACATGAAACTCAATCAAATTACTTCAACATTAATTAATAAGCATAAAAGAAGTAGCTCTACAACAATCAGTGCCGCAGCCCTTTTATTAATGGCTTCTTCAAATATTGCAGCGCAAGAGGCTCCCGCAGCTTCAGAAACGGCAGCTGCAGACATTGAAGTTATTGAAGTAAAAGGCATGCTAGGCAGTATGAAAGCCGCCGCTATGCTTAAGCGTACTGACGGACGTATTGTAGATGCGATTGTTGCTGAAGACATTGGTAAGTTACCAGATAATAATATTGCAGAAGCGTTGCAACGTATTACTGGCGTATCTATTAATACCGATTTTGGTGTGGGTGACAGTGTTTCGATTCGTGGCTTACCTCAAAACCGTGTTGAATTAAATGGTCGCTCTACTATTGGTGACTCTCGTGACGGCATTAGCTTGCAAGATTACCCATCAAGCTTCTTAAAAACAGTAGAAGTAGTTAAGTCTCCTACTGCCGATATGATTGAGGGTGCATTAGGCGGAACAGTTAGTTTAAAGACAGTTCGCCCATTAGAGTTAGATAAACTAACTGGCGCAGTTTCATTAGATGGCGAATACGCTGATAAAACAGAAAATGTAGCTCCTATTTTTAGTGGTTCAATTGGTAACAACTGGGACTTTGATGAAATGGGTACCTTTGGTGCCATTGCTATGTTTTCATTCCAAGATCGCGAAATTCGCCAAGATGAAACATCTAGCCGTGTTAAACCTCAAGATATCGAAATTAATGGCCAAGAAGGTAATACACCTAGTGGCAACGCTATCGTAAGAGACGAGCACAGTGTTGAACAATACGTAGAGCAGCGTAAACGAACTGCTGTAAATTTATCTCTTCAATGGGCACCACAATCTGGTAATGGCATGGTGTATCTTGATTTAAGCGGCACAAAGCGCTCAGGTGAACAAGCTGGTAACTCTATTTTAGGTGTCGCAGGTTCACTATCAACAGATGCAAATACAACTCAAGATGCTAACGGCGTAAATAATTACACGTTAACAAACGAGTTTGGTATTCCTAAAACATACAGTGACTTTCGTGAAACTGACTCGTTTTCAAATGCACTTGGTGCAGAGTGGAACCTTACTGACAGTATCAAAATCTCAGGTGAAATTGCGGTAGCATCATCAGAAAGCGTAAGACCTGATTCTGAATTTACACTTCGCCCAATCGAAAAATCAACATTTGAAGCAAGTGGTGGAACTCAGCTAACAAATCATTTATATGATGGTGCATTCTCTCAAGACGGTAATAAATTACCAAGCATCATTCATTCAGATCCTAATGCATTTACTGACCCACAAAACTTAGCACTTCGTACGTTTAAAAGTGAAGATAGAAGAACAGACAATGACGAAACAGCTATTCGTTTTGATGTTGAAATGTTTGAGCCACTCAGCAGCTTAAGCTGGGTATCTAAAGTAAAAGCGGGTGTACGTGTTACTAACCGCGATTACGAATATGAGCAATACAAAGTAGAAATTAAAGACATTTATAAAAATGCATTTAACGACTCAGACGGTTCGTTAGCCACTTTATGGGTTGATGACTACAACGCTGCTTTTTCAAATAGCTTTACAACAGTTAGCCACGACAACTCATTTGACCAATTAGGTCATTCGGGACAAAATGACCTACTAACCTTTTTAAGCTACAACGGTTTATCTAACCCGGCCAATACTTACGCTCAGCTTCAGCAGTTACTTGCAGGTACTAACCTAGCGTCAACAGGTAGTCTTTCAGATAACCAAGAGTTCCAAGAAAGCGCATACCGCAACGTAGTTGAAGATACTGCTGCCGTGTATATATCAGCCTACTTAGACTTTGATAACATCACTGCAATTGTGGGTGGTCGTTATGTAACTACAGATTTAGAATCAAGCGTATTTCTTAATGGCGAAAAAGTAACTGGCGACAATGACTACAGCGACTTTTTACCAAGCTTAAACGTAACGTATAACTACTCAGACGAAACATTATTCCGCTTTGCTGCTGCAAAAGTTATGCGCCGCGCTGACTTTAGCGAACTAAGCCCTGCATTTGACGTTAATAACGACATTACAGGTGCAACGCAAGGCTCTATTGATTTAGAACCATATCGTGCAACGCAATACGACTTATCTGTAGAGCATTACTTTGACCAAGGTAACGTAATTTCTTTCGCAGTATTTTATAAAGATGTTGAATCTTTCTTAAGTAACGAAAGTAGCTGTGTAGCTGCATCAAGCACTTCAACAGGTCAAAACGTAACTCAATGGAACCAAGTATGTCAGCTTGACGTTGCAGGTGTTTCACAAGACAACCTAGTTTACTCGGATGCAACTGACTTCCCAGTAGATGCTGATGGCTTTAACCATGTAGCAGGCTTACGTGACGCAGGACTAACGGGTATCGATACTGTTAAAAATGTAAACGGTGAAAACGGCTCAGTACAAGGCTTTGAAGTTGGTTATCAACAGTTCTTTACAGACCTACCTGGTGCATTTTCTGGCTTAGGCATTAACGCAAACTACACATACGCAGACAGCGAGCAACCAAACGGTAACCCGTTATTAGATATTTCTAAAAATACGTATAACTTACAAGTATTTTGGGAATACGAAGGTTTCTCTACTCGTCTAGCTTATAACTACCGTGACAGTTTCTTAGATACTGAAAACGAGAAACGTGTAGAAAATATTAACTCAGACGGCAGTATTTCAGCAGAAGGTACTGTTTACGGTAATAACTACCGTGACGACAGAGGCCAGTTAGACTTCTCTGCAAGCTGGGATATTAACGAAAACGTGACCTTAGTAGGTAATGCGACCAACTTAACGGGTGAGCCTTCTATTTACCTATCTGAACTAGGTGGTGCTTGGAAGTACACTGAAGCGGATCGCCGTTACAGCTTTGGTATTCGCGCTAAATTTTAATTTTCCCTAAAAACTAAAGCCTGCTTTTATGCAGGCTTTTTTACGTCTATAAAAAAGTGGCACTTGTGTTAAAACATCGCACAATTTTTATAACTAAATATTTATTTAAAGCAATAAAATTATCATTGAATAATACCCCAAACTAAAATTTAGATACCGCGTAAACAATATCAACCTTCTGCACTTCACTTTTAGCGCACAAACTAAGCACCATACATTGCACTAAAAACCAGCAACCTTGCAGCTTGGTTATAAAATGTCTAGCATTCTAAAGCCGTACTTATAATTGGTACAAAAAAAGGATTAACAATGTTTCTAAAATACATAACAACAATATCAATCACATTATCATTACTATTATTAACAGCATGCGGCTCTGGGGGAAGTAAAACAAAAGAGGCTGAAAGTATTGAAATACCACAATCGAAAGCGGTTATTAATAACAGTCCCTTAAGTGACTACAAAATAATTATCTATGGTAATAGCCATAGTTCACAGTTAGGGGGCTTATTAGAAATAATTATTACAAGCCAGTTACCTAGCACTTCAGTCAAAATAACGACTGTCAGTGGTCGATTTTTAGATGAAATAGTCGCAGTAAATGCGAATGTCGATAAATTAAAAAGTGATAACTGGAGTCATGCAATTTTTCAAGGCCAAAAGTACTCACAATCAGGTTCGACTGACTACCCTACAAGCGCAACTGAGCGATTAATCTCGAACGCAAAAGAGCATAAAATTACACCTATTTTATTTCCAGAGCATCCTCAAAAAGGGGATCCAGCAGAAGCAAAGCAGGTTTACGACCTCCATTTAGCAATCAGTCAAAAACAACCTAGCTGCATAGCGCCAGTTGGCTTCGTGTGGAATCGAGTATTAGAAGTAATGCCTAGTATAAACCTTCATAGTGCCGACGGTAATCATGCATCCTATGCTGGGAATGTCCTTACAGCGATGACCTTTTATCAAATCATTACCTCGGAATTAACAGACACAATGCCATTTATTCCTGCTATAGATTTAACACAGCAAGAACAAGCCTTATTTGGACAAGTAGTAACAGAGGTGCTTGAGTTATATCCGGCATGTGGTGCTTAATAATCTTAAAAAATTTAAAACTAGATTTAGTGATTTCTTGAGGTGCTCAATATCAGTACATTAATACTACGCACATAAGCTGATTAAAAGACACCTCAGGAAAATTCAATTTTCACTTTTTTGCCAAATTATAAATTTAATATCTTGATAAATAATCACCTGCAATTTATTAAAATAACCGTCGTCCTAGCTATACTTATTTGAATATTAAATTTACTATCAAAACGTTGTAACTATTAGCAGGAAAACTAAGGTGCTGTCGCGTTTATATAATTTTATGCCCGGTTTAAATACATTGCTGCACTATGAACGCCAATGGTTTGCTGATGATGTAAGGGCGGCGCTATCAGTAGCTGCAGTGGCTTTACCTGTTGCCATTGCTTACGCACAACTAACCGGTGTTAACGCCGCCGTAGGGTTATACTCTTGCATACTGCCAATGATGCTATATGCACTTTTTGGTACTTCAAAACAATTAATAGTCGGCCCTGATGCCGCAACCTGCGCCGTTATTGCCGCTGTAGTAACACCTCTTGCTGCAGGTGACAGCTTTAAGCATTGGCAACTTGTTGTCACCATGACCGCCATGACCGGCTTTTGGTGCTTTATAGCCAGTAAATTTAAGTTAGGTGTATTAGCCGACTTTTTATCTAAACCTATTTTAATGGGCTTACTAAACGGCGTAGCCATCACTATTATTGTGGGTCAATTTTCTAAAGTATTTGGTTTTACTTTTTATGAGCGCTACTTACTTGAACGCCTCGGTGGTGTGCCCACATACCTAGCGCAAACACATGTTCCCACCTTATTAATGGCTTTGTTTACACTGGCGGTCTATTTTGCCATGAAACGGATAAAGCCCACGTGGCCTGCATCTATGTTTGCTATTGCTTTTGGTGCACTTTTGGTATGGATTTTTGATTTAAAACAATTTGATATAAAAACCATTGGCACCGTAACTGGCGGGCTTCCCGTTTTTAATACCCCTGTTTTTGATTTAGGGATTATTCGTGAGCTGGTGGTACCCGCACTTAACTTAGCCATCGTGAGCTTTGTTAGTATGATGCTAACTGCCCGCAGCTTTGCTGCTAAAAATGGCTACGACATAGACGCCGATAAAGAATTTAGAGCGTTGGGTATTGCCAATATAGCGTCAGCTCTTTCGCAAGGTTTTGCCGTCAGTGGCGCCGACTCACGCACCGCGGTTAACGATGCAACAGGTGGTAAAACACAGTTAGTATCAATAATTGCAGCAGCTATTATTGCGCTCATAGCTGTATTTTTAACAGCCCCACTTGAATTTATTCCAAGCGCAGCGCTAGGTATTGTACTTATTATTGCCTCTGTTCATTTACTCGATTTAAAAGCTGTTTGGCAATTAAAACGAAAAGACAAACAGGCATTTTATCTCGCCTCAGCCACCTTACTTGCGGTGTTATTTATTGGCGTTATACCAGGGATCACACTTGCTGTATTACTAGGGTTATTTCAATTTATTCGCACTGTTATGCGCCCAACAGACAACATATTAGGCGTAGATGTTAACGGTGTAGTAAGAAGTTTAGACGCCACAGATAAAGCAAAAGCAGTGCAAGGTGTGTTCATCTATCGCTTTAATTCACCTTTAACTTACTTTAATGCCAGCTACTTTAAACGCAGATTACTTGAGCAATACGCAAGGCAAAAAGACGATACACAATGTGTAATAATTGACGCTGTGCCCTGCTTTACTCATTTAGATTTAAGTGTAATGGCCATGCTTGCAGATCTCGACGTTATATTTAAAAAGCGTGATATAAGGCTTGAGCTTGCAGGTAGAAAACGTCAGTTACTTTCGTGGTTTGATATTGCAGGAATGAAGTCAGGAAAAGAAGGTATATATATTCACTCCGATCTATATGTTGCGCTACAAAAAAATAGTGTAAGCCAGCCTACCGACGAAGTTGCCTTATTTGAAGCTCATACCAATTAGGAAGAATTAGCCGTGTTGTAAATTATAAACGGCAATAAAATAAAAAAGAGTAACTGTATTTTATGATTAGTTAAACAGCTAAGCCCCCTGATTGCCCTGTAAGTTATTTTCAATTCACTACATAAGCTATTTAATGGGCTAAAATAACTAAATTCTTAACAGGCTTCTGATATTGAAGTCACATCAATAGAGCAGCTAAGTTATAATACGGTTTAACCAACAACACTACTATACAACCTTGTTGGTTAAATTATTATGTCAATTAGCATTATAAAGTCGTCGATATTGATACAGCGTGTGGCTGCATAAGATCTTTTGCTTTTTCCATTTTCTCGTGGGAATCGGTATGTACAACAATCGCCCACAGACCCGAGCGAGTTGCTTCTCTTATATTATTGATTAAATCATCGTGATCTGGCCTTAACGAAAAAGCTCCAGCAATTAGTAAACCAACAAAAGTACAAAGAATACCTATCGAAACATATGTTTCTAGGATGTGTTGTTGTAAAAATTCAAACTCTAATAAAAAGAGTATACTGGCAATAATCACACCAACAACAAGACCAACTACGGCAAATACTAAGTGTGATTTCAACATAGTTTTAGCAATTTTTTTATCTTCAGGCTCAACCTTTTCATCGTAATGTTGATCGTGAGGTGGAATTAGCCTTATGCTTTGTTTTACAAAATTCTCGTCATTATTTAAAATATCAAAGGTTGCTTTAGCTTTATGTTCGCTGTCAAAAATACCACCCACTTTAGTGGCTTTATCTCCACTGCTTATATTCGCTTTCATGGCTATTATCTCCGCATTAAATAAATAGTGGTTTAGTAAAACTACTAACACTAATTAATAAAAATTATTGATAATTGAAAATACGACTAATAAATTCACTTTATCATCATAAAAGCAGTTGCAAGACTAACACCAACTTGATTGACGAGTAATAACTCAACTCCCAAAGTAAATAAGCTTACGTGTAAATTAGAGGTGGAGGGGTTATCCTTTGTTTTTTAATACTTTTAGTACCTATTTAAATTCATCGATTATTCTAACCTTATTATTTTTGTTGCGAACTCTGCACTACAATAATTAATGTCCATATAAATCACCGTGTAGAATATACAAAAAATATTTCAAACCTCGAAGCAACTAAAAAGTAATAATTCAGTATCGCCTTGTTGATAAGCCTAGCTATCAACAAGGTTTTAAATTAATAGCATACCCTCGGAGTCAAGTTTGAGGATATATGGCTTTAAGTTAGCCTAAATAATTTGTATTTGAATACTTATAACTTCATGAAGGCCCGTTTTTTATTTCTTTGGATCTATGCTTAAATTACTGTGGATGAACCATGTGTTCAACCTCATGCCAGTTAATTTAGCAATCACTTTAATCACATAAAAGAAAATACCAATCATTGCCGACCTCGACGTTATATTTAAAAAGCGCGATATAAGGCTTGAACTTGCAGGCAGAAAACGCCAGCTGCTCTCATGGTTTGAAATTGCCGGTATGAAGTCAGGAACAGAGGGCATATACATTCACTCAGACCTATACATCGCCCTAAAAAGAAATAGCGTAAGCCAGCATACAGAGGAAGTTAATTTATTCGTGGCAGATGAAAATAAAGAGGCGCTCACACATCCATAAAATACTAAACAGCAGATCAGCTAGCTGGCTCTGCTGTTTAGTATTAAGTACTTTTTATACTTTAGGATAATTTGAAGGGAAAAACGCTTTTTTAGCGTCTTCATCAAACTCTTTTTTAAAGGCTATATCATTACCAATTGCGCGTGCACGTGCAACCGCTGGGCGGCTATCAATGCTTTCAAACCAACGCTTAAGATTTGGGTACGGTGCTAAACCCTCTTCACCTAATACAACCGGTGCTTTATCAATCCAGCCCCATGCAGATACATCAGCAATGGTATACGTATCACCCACTATAAAGTCACGACCTTCAAGGTGAGTATCAAGTACTTCGTAATGGCGCTGCGCTTCACGTAAATAACGATTAACCGCGTAATCAAGCCCTTCTGGCGCCATGTGTCTAAAGTGAACACTTTGCCCTGAATACGGACCTAAACCAGATGCGATAAACATTAACCACGACAGCATTTCAGCGCGGTCCTCGCCCTTGCCTTCAAGCTTCCCATACTTTTCAGAAAGGTACATTAAAATAGCATTCGAATCGAACACACGTGTTTCACCATCAACAATTGCTGGCGCTTTAGCGTTTGGATTAATTGCTTTAAATTCAGGTGTATGTTGCTCACCTTTTAAAGTATCAAGAGGAACAAGTTCAAACGGTAAGCCTGTTTCTTCTAAAAAGAGTGCAACCTTCATTGGGTTAGGAGTATGGTGAAAATAAAATTTAATCATGTAAAGTTCCTCAATAATTGAGCAACGATTAAAGCACAACTTGAGCGGGTGTTCAAATTAAGTTTTAACTAAGTAAAATACACAGTTAAAACGTGATTTAACTGTGAGTATTTCGTGATACTTCAATCTTAAAAATTACTTATGCTAAAGAAAAATAAACTTTTGTATGAAGTAATATGCTTAAAAATCAATTGCAGAAGCAACAAACTAAAAGTATGGCAAGTATTAGCACTACTCATATTTGGCCCATTAAATAAAAAGCCGATATTGAGCAACGCTCAATATCGGCTTTATTAATCATTTAATTTTGTCTAAATTAGTCGGCTAAAGTTGGAACTGTAATAGGAATTACAACCCTTCTTACAACTGCGCTACCATCACCTCTTATCCAAAGTATCACTTCGTAATTTAATTCCTCAAGAGAGGCATTTTTAATCCCTTTCAAATTAATTTCAAAGGTCACTTCTTCATTTGGTTTAACGTTCTCAATTAATACAGGGGTAATAGTTTCAACCCACTGCTCTCCTGAAATCACTTCAATTGAGAGATCGATTTCTTTTAAAGCCTCATCAAGAGCTGAAGAAATAGCCGCTGCAATTTCGTTACTATCATACGACAATAAAAATGTTTGTCCTTTGGTAGCTAACACAATTGAATCTAAATCATCTGTAGCTAAGCCAATTGAGCCGCTTTGCAATCCAAATACCGTCACACCTTTTTCTTGTAATACATTGATGACCTCAGTTTTGCCCGCACCCGGGTAATTCTCATCTATATCTGAATCATGAAATGGCGCGTCTGTCGCTAATAAAATAACTTTTAAAGCACCTTCACGCCAACCAATATTCATAGGTTCAATATCACCTAAACTAGTATAATTTCCATCGTTGTCTATATCTCTACCAGCTCCAGTTACAGCTTGGTACAAACCTTCTAACTGTGATTCTTGATAATCATTACCTGAATAAATGGTTAAATTATTGATTCCTGTTTTTGCGGCATCTATATCTGTAGTCACCGACTGTAATAAATAGAACGCTTCATCACCATCGTATTCATGGCCGTATCCATCAATAGGAAAGTCTGAAAAAGCAGAAACCCCAAAAGCAACATTAATTCCACGACCAGATAAGTTTTCTAATATATTGTCAGCTTGCTCTTTTAAGCTGGCTATATCATCAGTATAACTACCGCTAACATCAATTAAAAACATGACATCAATTGCTGTCACAGTAGTTTCAGGTAAGGTAAAGCTTAACTGCGAAGTAGTTTTATCCCCTTTAGATAAAGCAATTGGTGCCTTAACATCTAAAACAGAATCAACAGTTAAATCGGCTGTTTGTATTGCAGAGTGAATATTTAGTAACTGCGTAGGACCGGTTGTGCCTAGAGCTTTTGACTCTTCAGAAAGCGTTAAATTAGAAGATGTAGCAACTAAAATATCTTTAATCTCCGCTGCTTTTAATGAACTATTAATTCCTTTCACAATCCCTGCAGAGCCTGTTACTAAAGCAGCTGAAAATGATGTACCTACGCCTAAGCTACCATCAGTATTCCCCCACCCCATTTGATCACCAGGAGCCGCAATATTTACGACGTTACCCATACGTGTAAAATCAGTTTCTTTATCATCTGCATCTGTTGCCGCTACAATCAATGTATTTGTTTGCCAAGCATCTTGGGCGATATCATTGATATCAACTAAAAGTTGATCATCATTTTTTTCACAGTTATTACCAGCCGAATAAACTAGTAATACATCTTTTTCTTTTGCGTATTCCACTAAGTTAGTTTGTTGTAGACGCCAAATTCTATTACTTTTTAATCTAACTTGTGAGTCGTCAGCACAAGTGCTTGTATCACCCCAAGATATATTTACAATGCTCGCACCGTTATCTATAGTCGCCTTAGTTCCTGCTATTAAATCTGTTATATAAGTTTTAATAGGAGATTCAGATGAACACTCTTCAGTAGTTGATCCATCCTTACAACGCTTAACATAAATATCGGTATGTATTAAGTTGGCACTGTGATCAACACCATACACTGCACTGCCTTCACTCGTGTTATGTCCAGCAATAAAGCTAGATACCCACAACCCATGAGAACTATCAGTTTCTGTATCATCACCTTCAACAACACCAAATTGGCCATTCTCTTGTGCGCGTAGACGAGTTAAGCGAGAGCTTTCAATGCTAATTTGTCCTGCACCTATACCGGTATCAACAACACCTAATGTCACTGGCGCTAAAGTACGTTCTTGTAATGCATCCCATGCTTTATCTGCGGCTACAGCTTTAACCCAATAATCTCCAGAAAAAAGAGGCTCATCAGTGCTTTCCTCTGCAATATATTGTATTACAGTGTTTTTATTTTTGATTACATGATTATAATTACTAATCAGACTTAAGTTTTTTGACTCTATAACAGTATTTAAACCTGCATGCCTAACGCCGCCCATTTCCCCAATTTTTGTTATCAAGCTATTTTCAGAAGCGCCTTCTCTAACTCTTATCTGTAATACTTTTAATGCATCATCAAAACTTGCGATTCCAGCATCATTATTACTAATCTCATCAAAAACAGCTTCTAATTCAGCTTCTGTAACATCATCGTTTAAATGTACTAATACTTCATTCAGCGCTGCCTCAACGGTTTGCCCATCTATAACAATATTTTCACTACCACCAGGTATAGACATAACACTTGCGGCAACATTAGTCACATCAACAAAAACACTACTTGTAGCTGTTTGACCATCATTATCTGTCACTGTTAAGCCAAAAGTTAACGTTGTATCAAAATCAACTTCTGGAGCAATAAATTTTAAAGAATCATTAGTTAAGTTATCAATTTCAATGATAATGCCGTCAGTTTGTTGCCAAGCATACGACACTATTGAGCCATTAGAATCTTCTGCTATGCTTGTAATTTCTACTTCTGTATTTTCTTCAACAGTGACTCTTTCGTTTAAGCTCAATGTTGGTTCTACTAGTACATTTTTAATAGTAATTGAAATAGAGTCAGATGCAGTCAAACCACCATCATCAGTAGCAACTAATTCAAATACAACAACTTGCTCTTCATCTACTTCTGGCGCTGTAAAAGAAAGGGTGCTTGTATCTAAGCCGCTAAGCTCTAAATCAATTCCAGAGGTTTGCTGCCATGCATAGCTTGCTATTGTACCGGTTGAGTCTTCAGCAGTTCCTGTAAATGAAATAGATTGATTTTCATCTACGATAAGGTCAGCTCCTGCATTTACTGAAGGTGCTGTATTGGCTACTACTTTAGGTGTTTCACTAGTACTAGATGGGTCTTTATCACTGCCACACGCAGTTAAAATAGAGGTTGCGATTAAACACAATGCAAAGCACTTTGTCTTTTTCATTTAATAAATCCTTTTGAAATTTACTGATTTTTAGTAAATCAAACATCCGTTTAAAACTAAAATCGGGTGTTTTGACCCAATAAAAAGTTATACTGAAACCTTATTTTAACTAAATGACACTTAAAGGCAACAATTAAAAACCAAATAAAACAACAGGATAGCAACTTAAGCAACACAATACTGTACCACTTATCAGAACAATAAAAAAATAAAACACAAATAATTAACTTAATTAAAATAATAAAACGAAGCGATACTTCCTAAAACAACTCACTCCCCCCTTATTTCTAGATAAAAAAGGCTAAAAAAATAATTAGCATAATATTTATTAGGTAAATATAACCTTGATAAATA